>DATGWV010000134.1:0-11896 GCA_035299305.1 Phycisphaerales bacterium
CACGCGCCCTCCGCCATGGAGCTGACGCGTCTCGCGCAGCTGCTCGCGCCGCTGCCCGTATCGCCTGAGCAGCTCAAAGCCTTTCCCGCCATCGACGGCTCCGACGCCGAGCCGTGGGACGTGCTGCTCAGCATCCTCGCGCTCGACGAGCACCAAGGCCTGCAGATGCTCGCCCAGCGCACGGGCCTGCGCTTCGTCAGCGAGCCTTCGCTGAGCGAATCCGCCAGCCGCTTCTACGAAGTCGTGCCCCCCAGCGTCGCTCGCAACAAGCTCGTTGCAGGCCTTGAGTCTGACGGCAACACCATGACCGTCGTCACGGCCCAGCCCATGCAGCCTGCGGTCTTCGCGATGCTGGAAGAGCTGCTGGCAATGCCCATCCGCTGCGTGCTCGCGCCGCGCGCCAGCGTCGCCAACCTCATCAACCGCGGCTACGAGCAACGCCAGGACCTCGTCACCGAAATCATCGAGGAAATGCCGCTCGATGAACGTGCAATCGCCAGCGCGGCCGGCGCCGCAGGCAGCAGCACCGACCTCCTGCAACTCGCTCGCCAGGGTCCGGTCATCCGCCTGGTGAACATGATCCTCTTCGAGGCTCTACGCCGCCGAGCCAGTGACGTGCACATCCACCCGATGGAGCAGAAGCTCGTCATCCGCTTCCGCATCGACGGCATGCTGGTCGATGCCTTCAGCCCGCCTCTCTCGCTCGCGCCAGCCATCTCCTCGCGTATGAAGGTGATGACCGAGCTCGACATCGCCAACCGCCACAGCCCCCAGGACGGCCACACCAGCGTGCGCGTCGGTAGCCGCAAGGTGGACATCCGCTTCTCGTGCATTCCCACCGTCTACGGCGAGCGTCTCGTGCTGCGTCTGCTTGACCAGAGCAGCACGCAGCTCAGCCTCGACGAAATCGGCATGACGCGCGACATGCAGGCCCAGCTCATGGACCTGGTCGAACGCCCCAACGGCATCATCCTTGTCACCGGTCCCACCGGCAGCGGCAAAACCACCACGCTTTACGCCGCCCTCTCGCGCGTCGATCGCGCCAGCCGCAACGTCATGACCATCGAAGATCCCGTCGAGTATCACCTCGACGGCATCTCGCAGATGCAAGTGAACCCCAAGCGCGGCGTGACCTTCGCCACGGGCCTTCGCGCGTTGCTGCGCCAAGACCCCGACGTCATCCTTGTCGGCGAAATCCGCGACGCCGAAACCGCGCAGCTCGCGATTCAAGCCAGCTTGACAGGCCACTTGGTCCTCGCCACGCTGCACACCAACGACGCCCCCAGCGCCGTCCCGCGCCTGGTCGACATCGGCATCGAACCCTACCTCATCACCAGCAGCTTGCTTGCCGTGCTGGCCCAGCGGCTGGTCCGCCGCACCTGCAGCACCTGCAGCGGCAGCGGCGTCTCCCCCAGCGGCGGTCGCTGCGAAGCCTGCTTCGGCACCGGCTACAAAGGCCGCCTCGCCGTCTACGAAATCATGACCATGAACGACGAACTCCGCCGCGCCTCGGGCGAGCGCATGGACGCCGTCATGCTCTACGAAATCGCCAAGCAGCACGGCTTCAAGCCCATGCGCGAAGACGGCCTGCGCAAAGTGCAGTTGGGCCTCACCGACGAGCAGGAAGTCTTCCGCGTGTTGCACTGAGCGGAGAACAGAGAACGGAGAACGGAGAACGGAGAACGCGTCGCGCAACCTCGCGACGAACTTTCTCACCTGCTCACCTCCCCACCTGCTCACCTGCTCACCTGCTCACCTGCTCACTCCCACCCACCCCCACTACGCTCCCACGTGTCCGATCCCGTCACCATCAACTTCGGCAAGCCGATTCCGCTGTTTCCGCTCGAAGCCGTGGCGCTGCTGCCGCAGCAGGTGATTCCGCTGCACATCTTTGAGCCGCGATATCGCCAGATGGTCCAGCACGCCCTCGACTCGACCGGCCTCATCGCCATGGCGATCTTTGAAGGCAGCGCGTGGCGGCAGCAGTATCACGGCCGGCCCGAAATCCGCCCCGCTGTCTGCGTGGGTCACATCGTTCGACACGAAGCCTTGGAAGGCGGCCGATTCAACGTGCTGCTCCAGGGTGTGTGCCGAGCAAGAGTAGTTCAAGAACTCCCCGCAAGCGAAGAGCGGCTGTACCGCGTCGCGATGCTCGAACCGATGGGCGATGACGAGGGCGAACTCAGCCTCGACGACACGCTCAACGACGCGCGCAGCCAGATCACGACCATGCTCGCCGACGGCCCGCTCGCCAAGCTCGCCGCCGCCGAGCCCGTGCTGGAGTATTTGCGGAACGACGAAATTCCCACGCACGCCCTCCTTGAGATCGTGAGCGTCGCCCTCGCCACTGACCCGGCGATCCGTTACCAACTCCTCGCCGAGCCCGACGCCAAACAGCGCGCCCGCGTGCTGCTCGCCGAACTCACCAGCCTTGCCCGCCTCGTACGACTGGCACAGCTCCAGCAGCCCGAATCCTGGCCCAAAGGCGCAAGCTGGAATTGACACGCATCCTGCTGACACATGCCGCATGCGCAGGCGATATTCGGACGTTCCCGCTGGGAATCTGGGTAATTTGCTTGCACGCCCCCGGTGCCAATCGCACGCTTGAGGCAAGGAGCCTTGCATGCGCACGAACCGTGGGAAGTGGTGTGGTTGTGTAGTCGCGGCGTTGATCTGCTGTGCCGGCTCGGCTGTCGCCAAGCCCGAGAAATCTCAGCGAGCCGACAAAGTCACTCGCATGACCGAGATCAAGTCTGACGCCAAGGCTCCGATGAAGGTCGTGAAGGAATCACACACCGACAATGGCGCGAGCCGCACGGTTGAGCTTTCTCGCGAGAAGACCGACGAAGGCGTTTCCACCACTCGCCACGCCACCGTGACAACGGCATCCGGCGTGCAAGTCGTCCGTGACGACACCCGCGAACGCACGCACACGGGCGAAGGTACCAGCACTTCCAAGCACACCGGCACCACCGTCGTCACCAACGCCAAGGGCGAAACCAAGCAAAGCCAGCGCAGCAGTTCGACAATGCGCGAGGGCAATAAGGTGAAGCGCGTCAGCAGCATCATCGGTCCCAGCGGCAGATCGCGTTCCGCCGCGACAACTGTTGTGAAGCTCGATGACGAGCGCCAGACAACCAGCGAAGTGACGCGCCGAACCGGCGCGAAAGTCGAGCGCGAGACCACGCGCGAAGTTTCGCGCGAACCCGCACACGAGGAGAAGAGGCCGCCAGCGACGAAGGAGTGACTTCACGTCGTCTTTCAACCAGGCAATGACATCGCACGTCGCGCGGGGGCCTTGGGCGCGCGCGGCGAGCGATGGGGCACGCTCTCTCCCCTCACGTCGGCGGCGGACGTCTTGATTGACGACCCCGCCGGCGGTTTTTTCATGGCAAACTCGGTCGAGATTGCGCAAAGGCTCTGTCAAGATTGCGTCAAATGCGCAACCCCACAAACAGGCATGTCCGCTGTCTAAACGTATTCTGAGCGGAGACTTAGCAATTCGCGTCTCTTCACACTGCGTTTGCCCGCCGTTTGCATGATTTGCACGCTCCCGGTATGCTTCCCCACGAGGTTTTCGTCGCTGGGGCGCGGTGCTGATGCGAACGAGCCTTGCACACGTGGAGAATCGCATGACGCGTTCGATTGTGACGATGTTGGCGCTGGCCGGAGCGGCGAGCCTGAGCATGGCCCAGGAAGCGACCACTGGCCGAGACAGCTCGGGCGTGTTCATCAAGTCGGGCGATACCAAGCTCAGCATCGGCGGCTTCGCCCAGTTCCGCTATTACATGAACTTCCGCGACAGCGCGACCGACAGCGAAGATTTCACCAACGGCTTCACCACGCGTCGCACGCGTCTGTCCTTCCAAGGCAACCTCACCAAGGAACTCAGCTTCCGCATCGATGGCGACGTGACCGCCAGCACGGGCGTCTTCGGTTCCACCGCCGACACCTACATGGATTACAAGTTCGACGACAACTGGTCCGTGCGCCTCGGTCAGTTCAAGGCTCCCATCCTTAAGGAAGAACTGATCGGCGACACCAACCAGCAGTTCGTCGAGCGTTCACTCGTCAACGCTGTCTTCACCGGCGCTCGCACCCAGGGCCTCCAGCTCGGGTACAAGGGTGAGCAGTTCCGCGGCTGGGCAATGCTCAGTGACGGCCTTCGCGCCAGCAACACCGATTTCGACAGCGACCGCGAAAGCGACTTCGCGCTCTCAGGCCGCGTCGAGTTCATGTGGGCCGGCGACGACTGGAAGCGCTTCGACCGCATGAGCAGCTGGCGCGAGAGCGGCTACGCGGGCACGCTCGGCGCCGCGGTGCACTACCAAGACGGCGGCGAAACCGGCGGCACCACCGACCAGAGCATCCTGCTGTACACCATCGACTCGCTCACGCAGGGCGACGGCTGGAACATTTACATCGCCGGCATCGGTCGCAACACCGAACCTGCCACGGGCGACAGCTTCGATGACTTCGGCGTGCTCGTGCAGGGCGGCCTCTTTGTCAGCGATCAGACCGAACTCTTCGCTCGCTACAGCTTCATCAGCCCTGACGACAACCGCGTGAACGGCAACGACTTCAACGAAATCGGCGCGGGCGTGGCGTACTACCTCTTCCCCAAGAGCAACGCCGCCAAGTTCACCGCCGACGCCAACTGGACGCTCGACGACCAAGCCGGCAGCAGCTCCATCGTCCGCCCCAGCAGCAACGATGGCTTCCTCGCCAGCAGCGAAGACGATCAGTTCTACCTGCGTCTGCAGATGCAAGTTCAGTTCTGATCGCACACAGCCAACTCATGCCTCATCCACAGGCCCGGCGGCCCTCGCCGGGCCTGTGCGCTTGTATCACCAACCCGCACCGCCGCTCGCATCCACGCGCGTCCCCCACTACGCTGGACCCGTGGCACTGCTGGAAGCTCGCAATCTTCGCAAAACGTTCTCTGGCCGCACCGTCGTGCAGGACGTCTCCTTCGACGTCGAACGCGCCGAGGTTGTCGGCCTCTTGGGCCGCAACGGCGCGGGCAAGACCACCAGCTTCCGCATGACCATCGGCATGATCGACCCCGATGCGTCCAGCGATGCCCGCATCGCCTTCGACGGTCAGGACGTCACGCAGCTTCCGATGTATCAGCGTGCTCGTCGCGGCATGGGCTACCTCAGCCAGGAACCAAGCATCTTCGGTCGTCTCACGTGCGAGGAAAACCTGCTCATCATCCTCGAAACGCTGGGCATCAACAAAGCCGAGCAGCGCGCGCGCGCCGCCGCGTTGCTCGAGCAATTCGCTCTCTCGCACAAAGCCTCGCACCCCGCCCGCACCTGCAGTGGCGGCGAGCGACGCAAACTCGAGATCGCCCGCGCGCTGGTGACCCAGCCCCGCCTCATCCTGCTCGATGAACCCTTCTCAGGCGTTGACCCCATCGCGGTGGAAGAACTGCAAAGCGAAATTCGCCGCCTCGCCGAACGCGGCATCGCCATTCTCATCACCGATCACAACGTACAGCAGACACTGCGCGTGTGCGATCGCGCGTGCATCATCGTCGAAGGCAAAAAGCTCGCCGAAGGCACGCCTCGTGAACTGATCAACAACGACCTCGTCAAGAAGGCGTACCTGGGCGGCCTGTTTCGCGGCGATGAATTCGACGCTGTGCCGGCGCGGGCGGGAGCAAAGTGATGTCCAAACCGTGGGCCGTGTTCGCTGGTTCAACCCGCACGATGAGCACGTCGACGCTGCTGCTCGCAACCTTGAGCACGCTCCTGCTCGCAGGCGGCTGCAGTTCACGACGCATCAGCATTACCAGCGAACCCAGCGGCGCGACCGTCACCGTCAACGACGTTGAAATCGGCCGCACGCCCGTGGAAGCCGACTTCACGTACTACGGCGTCTACGACGTCCTCGTCACCAAAGACGGTTTCGAACCCCTCCGCACCAAAGCCCGCGCCTCCGCACCAATCTACGAATACCCACCTATCGATCTCGCTACCAGCGTGACCACCGTTCGCAGCACCGTGAAATGGCACTTCACGCTCTCCCCCATGCTTGAGAGCACCATGAGCGCGAAAGAGTTTGAGAAGCAGTTGATGGACCGCGCGCGCACCCTGCGCGACACCGACGCAACCGCGCCCGCCGCCAAGTAAGTCCGTCTTTCCCAATCAAAAAAGCCCCGTCACTTCGCCGGCACGCCCTTCACCATCACGCCCGACGGCACATCCCTCACCACCACCGCGCCCGCCGCGACTGTGGCCCGTGCTCCAATCGTGATGCCCGGAATCACACGCGACCCCACGCCCAGCAATGTGTCTTCACCCACCGTGACCGTTCCCGCGAGCACGGTTCCTGGCGCGATGTGCGCATTCTCACCAATGTCACAGTCATGCTCAATCACGCTCGCCGTGTTGATGATCGCATGATCTCGCACACGCGCACACGCATGAATGACCGCATGCGGCCCCACATACACGCCCTTGCCCAGCGTCGCACTTGGATCGATAGTCGCCGTCGGATGCACCAGCGTCACCGCATGCTTCGTCAGCGATTCACCAAATCGCGAAAGCAGCACGCGCCGCGATGCAAGATCACCCACCGCCAGCACACACGCCATCCCGCCGCCCGGCATGAACTCTCGGAGCGGCCCCAGCCGCGACAGCCCGCGCTTGGTGCCCACACGCGCCTGGTCGTTGTCATCAACATACCCCGCCACATGCACGCAGCACGCCAGCGCCGCCGACAACACCACCTGCGCGTGCCCGCCCCCGCCAATGAGCACCAAAGGCAGTTGCGCGGGCCGAGTTGGTTCGCTGATGCGGGCCACGCGATGAATATCGGCCTTTCCCCGCCCATATCGTGAGCGACGCAGCGCCCTACCCGCCCCGCAATCTGCCGCGAACATGGTGCTGTGCGCCCGCCTCAAAATCCGTTACAATTGCACCATGGCACGCATGCTCTCATCCACCGGCGTGATGCAGGACCCCTCAGCGATGTTTCCCAAGCTCGCCGAGCTGATCAGCTATCTCGACTCGATCGATCATCGCGCCGATCTTGGAACGCTTCAGCAACTGCTGAGCAAACTCGACGTGTCGCGCTGCGACATCGCGAGCACGTGCATCTTCGGCGTCAAGGGCTACCGCCGCAACTGCATCAGCCGCAGCGAGTGGTATGAGCTCCTTGCGTGTTGTTGGCATAGTGGCGATCGCACCCCCATCCACGACCATCGCGGCGTGAGCTGCGCGTTCAAAGTGATCGAAGGCGAAGGCACCGAGATTCGCTTCAAGGAAACGCCCTGCGGCCTGATCTGTCCCACCACCAGCGTAACGATGCCCACCGGTTACATCTGTGCCGCCGACGACGCAGACATTCATCAAGTCGCCAACATGCAGGCAAAAGGCACAGACCTGATCACCCTGCACATCTACAGCCCGCCCATTCGAAAGATGCACACCTACGACTGGGGCGCGGCGAGCACCGCCGAAGCCGGCGACTGCTACGACTGCTGAAGCTCACCGATACGTCCGCGCCGTCAAACTGACAATCGCACCCTTGACCGGCCCCGTAGGGGTTTCGCGAATATTGCCCAGTGTGATATCACCACCCAGCGTGTGCGCCAACGTGCGAGCCCGCGTCAATCCCAAGCCGCGTTTGCGACCCGCAGGTTTCTCGCTGAAAAATGGGTCCAGCGCGTGCGCCATTCCCTTCTCGCTGAAGCCCGGCCCGTTGTCCATCACTTCAAACGCGATGCGCTCACCCTCGCGCAGCGCCACCACGCGCACGTTGCCCTCCGGATTGCTCTCAATCGCGTTGGTCACAACTTCCGTGAGCGCGGCAACGAGCAGTTCCGTGTCCAGTCGCACCGTGTTGGGCGCACGCGAGAGATCAACCTCAACCTTCGTATCGGCGCACGCACGCACCAGCGACTGCGCCACGACGCGCTTCACTGCCTCATGCATCACGCAATCCGTCACGCACGGTTGAGGCGTCGCGCTCAGCAGGTGCAGACTCTGAATCAAATCGCCAAGATCCTTCGCCGCACTCGCAATAGACAGCGCCGCGGCTTTGTCTCGATCATCCCGGAGCTTCTGCGCGAGCAACTGCGACCGGCCCGCGATGATCGCGAGCGGATTGTTCATCTCATGGGCCGCGCCCGCCGTCACTTCGCCCAGCTTCGCATACGCCTCCTGATGCGCAATCAGCGCCTGCGCCTCAGCCAGTTGCCGCGTGCTTTCCACCAGCTTCTCATGCATGCGGGCCGATCGCGTTTGCTCAATCGCCGCACGCAAAGCGTTGCTCCACGCTGCAAACAGCGGCTGCAGCAGTGCCCGCAACTGCGGCGGCACCTCACGCTCACAGATCAGCGCACCGCAACTGCCGAAAATCCCCGGGTTCACAGGCGTGACCCACAAAGGCAGCACGCGCAGCCGTCGAATGTCAGGCGCACCAGCAAGATGGTCCGCAAGTTCGTTCAGCAGATCAGTCAGCGCGCCGATCGCACTCGGTCCCTGATTATCGCTCGCCAGCATCTCGCCCAGCGCGTCCGTGTTGTCCGTCGATGACACCACAATCGCATGATCATGCAGCGGCTGCGAAGGCACGCTCGCACTGAGCAGCCGCCAGTCATTGCCCTGCTCCTCACGCAGCAGCAGACACGCATACCCCGGCCCCAGCGTGCTGCGAGCACTCGTCAACACCGCCTGCGCCGCCTCATGCACATGCGCCACGCTGCGCGTCGACGCGTGAAACGAATCAATCGCTCCCAAGATCCGCTGCATCGCCGAAGCGTGCTTCGCCTGATCATGCAACTGCGCGTTCAGCGCGCTCAAATGCTGCGTGACATTCGCCAAGCTCTCAACGAACACCTGCGGCGTCGTGAGCTGGTCAATCCCCAGCAACTGCAGCCGCTGCGCAACCAGTTCCTGCAGTTGCGGCATGAAGCCATGAGGCTCTGCTGTGATGCCCAGCCGCTTCCACGTGGGCTTCACGTCAGTCACCGTGTCATAATCGCCCGACCAGCCCATGTGCAAGTGGCGACAGAGCGCTCGCGCGGCCGTCACGACATTGATCAGGTCCTTGCTCGCAACCGTGCTCGTCGCCTGCGCCGGCTGATCGTGCAGCCAGATCGCCTCCTGCAGCCCCTGCGCCAGGTTCCAGTGCGCCGCCAGCCGCTTTCCCGCCGTGTGGTGATCCAGTCCCAGCAGTTCCCGCTCCACAGTGGCACTACGCGCAGTTCGCTTCGACGCAACCGCAAGCACGCGGTCATACGCCTTGGGCAGCGCAAAGCTCAGCGCAATGCGCCCGACATTGTGCAGCAATCCTGCGAGAAACGCCTCGTCGCGCACATGCCGCAACTGGGGCGACCGCTCAACGATCATCTCCGCCGCCACCGCCACCGCGATTGAGTGCTTCCACAAGCCCAGCTTGTCAAACATCGCGGGCGGCGTGTCATCCGTGCTGTTCGCAATCTGCGAATCAAGCTTCTGCTTCGCCGCGTCGCGCGCAACCAGATCACACACGCACACGCTCAGCACCGCGCTGCGAACCGCGTCAATGCCCAGCATCACCACCGCGCGCTTCACGCTCGTGATCTTGTCGCCCAGCCCCTTGTCGCTCTTGCGGCACAGCCCCAGAATGCGACTCGCGAGCGCAGGATCGCTCTCAATGATCGCCGCGATGTGGTCCATCTCCACATCGCTCGCGCTGCTGATGCGGATGATCCGCGCCGCCACCGCAGGCAGCGTGGGCAGCGCATCGATGCGCTCAAGAATCAGCTCCACCTGCCGCGCAGGCGTGTGGCGTCCTGCGTGGGGCACACGAGCAAAGTCGAGGATGGCTCCGGGATTGGCCACCATGCGTGCAGTACGTCCTTACGCCGCAGCGGCGTGATCGTCCAAATCATCGTGATGCGCCGACGCTGTCCCCGCGCCTTCAATTCCCAGCAGATCGCTCATGCGCTTGCACAGTTCAGCAAGCGAGAAGGGCTTGGGCAGGAATCCATCCGCGCCCGCTTTCAGCAGCGTGTCAATCTCCTCGCGCCGCACAACGCCCGAGATGATGAGAATCTTCGTCTCAGCAAACGCGGAATTCGCGCGGATGCGCGAGCACACCACATTACCATTGATGTCCGGCAGCATGTAGTCCAGAATGATCAAGTGCGGCTTCACGTGCTCCGTCAGCATGCCCGCGTCGTAGCCGTTGGCCGCCGTGTGCAGTTCCAGTCTGTCATCGCGGCTCAGCACATCGCGATACATCTCCAGAATGTCCGTGTCGTCATCAACCAGCAGCACTTTCTTCTTGCCGGCCTCCAGCACATCCGTCGGAATGTGATTGGCCTTCATGAAGCGCAGCAGCTCATCGCGCGGAATGCGCCGGAACTTGCTGCCCGGCACCTTGAAGCCCGTCAGACGCCCCGCGTCAAAACAGCGGATGATCGTCTGTTGACTGACCTTGCACAGCAGCGCGGCTTCACCCGTCGTGAAGATCCGCTTGCTGGCAATGTCCGCCGGAAGTTGCTCGTGCGACATACGCGACCCTCACGACTCGAAACGCGCGGCGGCAACTTGCCTAGATTGCCTAAACCGCCAACGTGATATCGAGAGAATCCCGAAGCCACTTCACGCGGATTTCCGGGCATGCGCGAGTTATCGAGCCGCTTCGCGCCGCTTTCGCCGGTTCATGACATGTATGAAGATTCGCGGACCATCCCCCGTCCGCCCGCAGCGACATCACGCCGATTTCGCCGACTCGCGTGCTTCCACTTCCTTCTCCATCTCCAGCACCCAATCTTCCAGTGGCGTGTGGCGATAGAGATCAAGCTCAACCGCCGCGCCCTTGAACGTCGGATGATCCTCGCGCGTGACCAGCGAGATGTAGAACTTCTCCCACCGGCTCTTGTCAAACTCGACGATATCCGCAGGCGCCAGCGTCGCGCCGCCAGGCAGCGTCAGCGTCTTCGTCGCCGGATTCCAGCTATACGAAACGCTCTTCACACGTAGCATCAGCACAATCAGCCACACCGCGCCCACCAGACCAACCAGCGCAATGGCCCACTGGCTGGGAATATCCCACCAGCTCAAAGGCGATGGCGCCTTGGGCTCCGCACCCGCCTGCGCCTTGGTGTATCGATCGCGCAGCACCACCAGCCGCTCATCTGCGCTGCCCACGGCCACCGGCTGCCCGCTCTCGACGCGAAAGTCACTGCGCGGGAACGATGTGTTGGTCGCGTTCAACTGGCCGATCAGCTTCAATTGCGTCAGCCAATCCAACTTGGCTTTCTCATCCGCCGACAGCGCCGCATTGTCCTTCTGCTTCGCCAGCAGCTTGTCCAGTTCGGTCGCCGGTTCCTTCACCGAAGCAAGATCGTTCGACAATGTCCCCAGCTTCTGCAGTTCAGCCAGATGCTGAAACTCGCCAAACTCCGCCGCCCGCGCGCCGCGCTTGGGATACACGACGAGCGCATCGACAACGCCCCACGCGAACAGCGCAAGCGAAGCCACGGCGATGAGTGTCATCTTCATCGCCCACTTCTTGTTCACCGTCGTGGTCTGCATACTCAAAGATGTCGCCTCGGCGGTGCTCGATTGCTCAGCCATGCATCACTCGCTGCATCAGATACGCCCCTGCACGTCGCACGACGTGCCAACCGGCCACTGTAGCGATACTTATCGACACGAAATACGCGACATCTTGACCCGCTTCCCACCCCACCACCACGACGCGACAATTGGTACCATGCACGCAGCCGCCGCGCGGAAACCTCCCTGCAGGTCCGGCTTCCAACGTCCTCACCACAGGAGCGAATCATGACAGCCATCCATCGACGCGAAGCTCTGGTCGGCCTCGGCGCACTCGCCGCCGGCGCAACGCTCGCCCGCGCCGCCGCCACCCCCGCTTTGCAGGCTGGTGCCAC
>DATGWV010000135.1:0-6296 GCA_035299305.1 Phycisphaerales bacterium
CAGCGCACCGCCGGCGTGCCCATGGCGGGCATGCCGTTTCATCAGCTCGAAACCTACCTGCGCAAACTCACGCTGAAAGGTTTCCGCGTCGCAGTCTGCGAGCAGTTGATGGAAGCCTCGGCGGTCAAAGGCCTCGTGCCGCGCGCCGTCACCCGCGTCATCACGCCCGGCACGCTCGTCGACGAATCACTGCTCGAAACCGACCAGCGCGTCGCTGTCGCCGCGATCGTGCCCGCCGACGCGAAGCCCACCGCCGCGCCCACGCGCGTCGCGCTCGCCACTATCGATGTCAGCACGGGCGACTTCTTCGTCACCGAGTGCGTCGCCACCAGCGCCATCGACGAACTCGCCCGCCGCGGCGTGCGCGAACTGCTCTACATCGACGCCACCGAACGCACCGCCCCCGCCTACGTGCGCGACGCGGCGAGTCCGCTCAACATCGCCACGCTGCCACGCGCCGCCTGGCACTTCCGCCCGCAAGAAGCGCTTGACACGCTGCTCACGCACTTTGCCGTCAAGACTCTCGCCGGGTTTGGCCTCAAAGACAACGAGCCCGCCGTCCTCGCCGCCGGCGCGCTGCTGCGCTACGTGCAGGAAACCCAGACCGCCGGCGAAGATGAATCGCGCGAAGTCGCCGCCGCAGGCGTCACCATCCGCCGCGGCTCGCTCGCGCACGTCCGCGCCCCCAAACGCACCGACACCGCGCGCCACCTGCTCATCGACGCCGTCAGCCTGCGCTCGCTCGAAGTCGAACGCACCATGCGCGATGTCGTCATGGGCGGCTCCTCCGCCAACAAAGGCGGCGACGGCACGCTGATGGGCATTTTTCAACTGGCTCCGCAAGGCCAAGGCAGTTGCCGCACGCCCATGGGCCGTCGCACGCTGCGCGAGTGGCTGTGCATGCCCCTGTGCGAACGCAGCGCGGTCGAGCATCGTCAGACCGCCGTAGCGAGTCTGGTCGCGGATCGCACCCTCGCCGAGCAAATCGGCGCGGTACTCGCCGAGATTCAAGACATCGCCCGCATCGCGGGACGCGTGAGCCTCGCGCGAGCGACCCCCCGCGACATCGTTGCTCTCGCCAAGAGCGTACAGGCCTCCGCGCAGCTTGCGAGAGTCATCGCTGACGCGCCGGCGCTCGCATCGCTGCGCGACACGCTCGACGCCGCGACGCGCGAACTCGCCGACTTGCCCGCCGACATCGCGCGGTTGTGCGTGGACGAGCCACCCGCGCACATGCGCGACGGCGGCCTGATTCGCGACGGCGTGGACGCCGAGCTTGACGAAGCGCGTTTGCTGGAACGCGATGCGGGCAGTTGGCTGGCCGCGTATCAGACGCAGCTCATCGCCGAGCACAATCTCCCGAGCCTGAAAGTCGGGTACAACAAAGTTGCCGGGTATTTCATCGAGTTGCCCATGGCGCAAGCCGCCACCGCGCCGCCGCAACTCAAGCGCATGCAGACGCTGCGCAACGCCGAACGATTCACGACGCCGCAGCTCAGTGATTTTGAGCGCAAAGTGACCACCGCGCAGGCGCGTGCACTTGATCGCGAGAAGCAGCTCTTTCAGGAACTCTGCGACCGCGCGCTTAAACACACCGCGGCTCTTGCGACCATCGCCGACAATGTCGCCACGCTGGACGCAACGCTCGCGCTGGCCGACAAAGCCCATCACCGCGGCTGGGTGAAGCCGGTGCTTACCGACGATGCCACGCTGTGCGTGGTGCAGGGTCGCCACCCGGTGTTGGAAGAAGCTCTCATCGGCAGCGGCGGCAGTTGCGTTGCGAATGACACGCACCTGGGCAGCGACGCTGCGGCGCTCGCGCTGCTCACTGGCCCCAACATGGCCGGCAAGAGCACGTATATCCGCCAGGTCGCGCTGCTCACGCTGCTGGCGCACGCGGGCAGCTTTGTGCCTGCCGCCAGCGCGACGGTGGGCATGGTTGATCGCATCTTCACGCGTATCGGCGCTGACGACGCGCTGCATGCCGGGCAGAGCACGTTCATGGTCGAGATGATCGAGACGGCCAACATTCTGCACCATGCCAGCGGCAGAAGTCTGGTTATTCTCGATGAAGTAGGCCGCGGCACCAGCACGCTTGACGGCCTGAGTCTTGCGTGGGCGATTGTCGAGTACCTCGCCAAGCGCGACGACGCGCCGCGCACGTTGTTTGCCACGCACTATCACGAACTCACCGATCTCGAAGAACGTTTGACCGGCAAAGTGCAGAATCTGCACGTTGCGGTGCGCGAGTGGCCGCAGGGCGGCGATCATGCCGAGATCGTCTTCCTGCATCGCATTCTGCCCGGCAAGACTGATCGCAGTTATGGACTGCATGTGGCACGGCTGGCTGGTATGCCCAAGGATGTGGTCGCGCGGGCGAATGATGTGCTCAAGAGCCTCGCGGTGCACACCGGCGCGGAAGCAAGCAAGAGCAAGCGGCGCGTTGATACGTCGCGCATTGCCGAGATGCAGATGCCGCTGTTCAAGGAGTATGTGCCGCACCCGGCGGTGGAAGCACTGCGTGAAGTAAAGCTGGAAGAGCTCACACCCATGAAGGCGTTTGACACTCTGCGCGGCTTGCGAGGACTGGTTGAAGACTAACGCGCGCGATGTGATTTGTACGCGTGGCGGAGCATGAGCGCGAAGGGGATCCACCAGATCAGATCGTTGGTGAGCAGCGTCACGCCAAACTTGAGCGGCACGAGATCGCGAATGAAGTGGGCATCGATGAAGCCGATGGGCCCGAGGATCTTGCCGAGAAATCCAACCAGCACGATGGGCCAGTGACGGGCGACATCTTTGGCCGCGACCCAGTAGCCAATGCCATAGACGCCCACGATCATGCCAATGCATTGCCACAGGAAGATGTAGTTGGGCCGCTCCATGCCCAGCCAGTCCCAGAAGGTGTTGGGCAGCAGCACCGCCCACGCGCCCCAGAGGATGTTGTACACGCCGGCGAGGCGCAGGCAGAGGGTCATCCAACTGGGTTGCGGCATGGGGAGTGATTCGCTGCGGCGGCGGATTGGGATTTGATGCAGGGGGATCGTTCTTGGTTTGCGTACGTGCGCCAGATAACAACGCGTGCGCGATGTGCGGCTGCTTGGTCCACTCGAGGAGGTCGCCGTATCGGATGTAGCGATCGAAGGCGACTTGCTGCAGGTTGCCTTGAGCGCGGTGGATGTGGGTGATGACGTCTTGTTCGTAATTGGTGAGTTGCATGCTCGTCCCCTTGTTAGTTCATTCGTGTTCGCACCGACCGCCGCAGAGCCGGCGGTCGGTGGCACGATGTCCCTCTATATACACGGGGGCTCGGCGCGGTGCGCGCGCACAAAGCGTGGTAGTCGTGGGGAGGGATTTGGTGTAAGTCGTTGTGCGGCCGGGAGAAGAAAATCTGCGGAAATCTGGCCGAATTTTGAGGGGGTGATGGGTGCGCGCGCACGAAGGTGGATGTGCGTGGTTTGTGCGCGCGCGGATGGTGATGGTGTTTTGATGTTGCTGGAATGCGGCCGCCCCGGAGGGGCGGGCCACCGCAGAATCTGTTACTCGTGTTTCCAGCCTTGGGCGATGGGGTGGCGGCGGCCGGGGCCGAAGGCGACGGTGGTCACTTTGAGGCCGATGGCGGCTTGGCGGCGTTTGAATTCGTTGATGTCGATGAGTCGCAGGATGCGGCGCACGAGTGATTCGTCGTAACCGGTTTCGCGCACGATGGTGGCGAGGCTGCGTTTGTGTTCCACCGCGAGTTCGATGATGCGATCGAGCACGTCATACGGCGGCAGGCTGTCCTGGTCGGTCTGATTGGGGCGCAGCTCGGCGCTGGGCGGTTTTTCGATGCTGCCGATGGGAATGGGCGGACATGGGTAGCCGAAGCGCGCGAAGTTGGCGTTGATGTGGCGCGACAGGGCGTAGACGAGTTGTTTAGTCACGTCGCTGAGCACAGCAAGGCCGCCGTTCATGTCGCCGTAGAGGGTGCAGTAGCCGACGGCGAGTTCGCTCTTGTTGCCTGTGGTGAGCACAATCGCGCCGGTGCGATTGGAGATGGCCATGATGGCTGCGCCGCGGATGCGCGATTGGAGATTTTCTTCGGCGAGGTCGGGGAGTTTCTCGCCCAGCGCGGGCGCGTGAATCGCTGCGAACGCGGTGTTGGTGGCGTGCGTGAAGCCATCGAAGGGCTGGGCGATGGGGAAGGTGATGCACGGCATGCCGAGGTTCTTTGCGAGCGCGTAGGCGTCGGTCACGCTGTGGTCGCTGCTGTAGGGACCGGGCATGGCGACGCCCAGCACGTTGCTGGCGCCGATGGCGTGTGCGGCGAGCGCGGCGGTAAGAGCGCTGTCGATGCCGCCCGAGAGGCCCAGCGTGGCTTTTTTGAAGCCAGTTTTGCGGAGGTAATCGCGGATGCCGGTGGTGAGGGCGAGGAAGAGCAGATCGAGGTCGGGGGCTTGGTGTTCGCACGCGGCGGGGGGCGTTGCTGGCTGTGTCGAAGACTTGCCGGTTGATGTCGCAGCGTTCGTGTTGATGATCAGCGGTGTGTCGGTGAAGAGCTTGCCGCTTGCGGTGAGTGTGCCGTCGCGTGCGAAGAGGTAGCGATGGCCGTCGAAGAGCAGATCGTCGTGGCCGCCTCGCTGGTTGACGCTGGCGACGATGACGTTGTGCCGCTTGGCGTGGCCTGCGAGGATGTCGCGGTGTTTCTGGCCTTTGCCGAGCACGAAGGGGCTTGCGCTGGCGCTGAGGATGACTGTTGCGCCGCGAGCGACGAGCGCGGCGACGGGGTCGGGCACGTCGCGGTAGCGATTGCTGAAGCCGGCGTCTTCGCCTTTCCACAGGTCTTCGCAGATGGTGAGGCCAACGCGTGTGACGCCGAGTGATGTGGGAATGTCGAGCGTGACGGGCTGCGAACCTGGCTCGAAGTACCGGTCTTCGTCGAAGACGTCGTAGGTGGGGAGGAGTTGTTTGTCGTAGCGAACGAGGAGTTGGCCCGTGCGAAACGCGAGCAACGAATTGGTGGCGAGAGCGGTGGGGTTGTTGTTTGTGTCGCGCAGAGCGAGGGGCGTGCCGAAGATGATGGTGAGGTTGGGGGCGTGGGCGGCGACGTCGCGGGCGATGGTGTGCGCGGTTTCTTCGCAGCGAGCGAGGAAGAGCTCGTGCGTGAGCAGGTCACGAGGCGGATAGCCGCTGAGGGCGAGTTCGGGGAGCAGGATGCAATCGGGCTGGTCGGCGGGGTTGGCGGCGGCGGCGAGGATGCAGCGCGTGATGAGAGCGGCGTTGCCGGCGATGTCGCCGACGAGGGGATTGGTAGAGGCGAGCGCGAGACGCATGGTGGGAGGGTACGGGGAGGGGTGCCCGGTTCGCTCAGTCGCGAGTGACGTGGTAGAAACGGCCTTCGAGGATGCTGGTCGCTTCGAACTCGGCGAGTGAGCAGCGGGTGTCGCCTTTGCCGGGATACATGGTGGGGTCGTTCTTGTCGTCGTTGGGCCACTCGACCACGATGCCGCACGCGCCGAGCTGGGTTGCGATGTCGTGAATCACGGCGTAGAGCTCGTTGCGCAGGCGGCCGGGCTGTGAGATGTTCGCGCTGCTGAGGGATTGGTCAGCGGCGCGCTGGGCTTTGGCCTGTGACCATCCTTTGGCAAGGTAGCGGGCAATGAGATCGTCTCGATTTGCGGGCGGCTTGTCGCGCGGCGGGGAGTAGCTGCCGCAGGAGCAGCCGGTCTTGGGTGTTGCGTGGAAGGCCCACGAGCGGGCGTGCTGGGCGAAGCGGTGGTTGTTGGTGCATGCAACGGGTGCGTGGGAGACGCCCGGCCAGGATTGCTGGCGGAACCACGCCGCATGCGCGATGGGAACGGCGATGTGGATGAAGTGGCACATGATGGTTTCACCAAGGGTTGGCGGCGGAAGTGCCCGAGATTGGGCGGGCTTTTGAGATTGGCCCGTCATTTGCGTTGAGGATTTTTCAAGAAATTGAGTTCGATTGGTGAAGTCGGGGTGGGAGTGTTTCGATAAGGCGGGCCTCGCGGTGGATGTGCGGACGAGAACCCGGTATGAAGAACGTTCCCCTTGATCTGGCGAAGTCGGTGGCGGCCGTGTTCGGGCTGGCCGGGTTCGCCGTGGCGTGCGTCAGCGGGCTGGCGTGGGGGATGTCGGCGACCGGTACGCTGTGGCGCGGGCTGGTGGCTCTGACGGTGTGCTATGTCGTCGGGACGATCGCCGGGAGCGTGCTGGAGAAGCTGGTGCGCGAGGTGAACACGAAGTATGAGAAGGACCGACCGATTCCGAAGCTGATTGGCCCGGGTGGGGCGGGC
>DATGWV010000136.1:0-10443 GCA_035299305.1 Phycisphaerales bacterium
GGGGCGGTGATCGTGGGCCGCGTGGTGATCGCGGTGGAGACCGTGGCGGCGATCGCGGTGGTGATCGTGGGCCGCGTCGGGACTTTGATGCTCCGCGCGAGCCCAGTGCGCCGCGCGAGGATTGAGGAAGGAGTCGCGGCAGTCGCGACGTAAAGTAACTTGATACGAACGAGCGGCGACCATGTGGTCGCCGCTTTTGTTATGGGGAGTGGGACCGCGCAGAGTGAGGGGAAAATGCGCGGATGGGTTGCAATATGCGGCGTGGAAGGGCGTTGCCCCGCATTGAGGGGGCCAATTTGGCCTCTGGCACTTTGTGGAGGGCTTGCGATGCGGATGTGGAAGATGAGCGGTGCGGCGGTTGTTGGCGTTTGTGGTTGTGCGACGCTAGCGATGGCGCAGAGTGGTGTGAGCATTCCTGAGGCGGAGTACTCAGTGGGTGTAACGACGCTGACGGGCAAAGGCGGCAGCGTTGCAGGACCTGAGAGCTTTGCGGAGGGGCCGATTCGCGGGGCGATCAGTCCGGCGGGCGGTGTGTTTGGGCAGGAGTTCACGTCGTCGGTCGGACCGGTGCAACCTGGGCAGATCGTGAGCTTGCCGGGCACGACGGGTGTGGCGACGGCGCACTCGCTGGCGCGGATCACGGTGACGCCGCTTGCGAACGCGTGCACGATTCGATTGCAGGTGAGCAACAACCACTCGGTGATCAACATGGATGGCGGGAGTTACATCGCGCGCGGGGGCGGGTTCACGAGCGTGACGATTCATGTGCGCGAAACGACGAACTACACGATCACGGGTACGTTGGCGCTGGATACGGAGGATCCGACGTCGTACATGCAATTTGTGGGGCAGCCGATCTTCATTTTTCCAAGTCAGAACGGACCTGTGAATCTGTCGGGCACGCTGGCGCCGGGGTATTACACGCTGCGATCGGGGACGAGTTCGTCGGCGCCGCTGTTCCCGCAGAACTCGGGAAATGATGCGGATTCGTCGTCGCTTGATCTGCTGTTGTCGCTGGACAAGCCGCTGGTGGCGAATGACTGCGACACGATTGATTTCAATCGCAACGGCGTGTTCCCGGAAGATCAGGACGTTGTTGATTTCTTTGACGTGCTGGCGGGTGGTTCGTGTCCGTTCTGCGCGGATATCGACTTCAACAACAACGGCGTATTTCCTGAGGATCAGGATGTGATTGATTTCTTCAATGTGCTGGCGGGCGGGGCGTGCCCGTGAGTGCAGTGTGATTTGCGTTGCGAGGTGCGTGGTGCGATGCTGGCGATGCGTTGATCAAGGCGTGTCGCCAGCATCAAGGAATTTTGCGCGCAGCTGCGGCGTGGGGATCATGCAGCTTTGCTGCTTGCCGAACCAGCGGTAGCGGTTGCGGGCGATGAAGGCGTAGATGGTGTCGCGAAGTGCGCGGGGGAGGATGCACGCGAGCGATATCCATTTCCAGGGCGCGGGCAGATTCGCGGCGATGGCGAGGGCGGCGTCGGACTTTGTCAGTACGCGCGGGCCGTTAATGACGATCATGCTGCTGAGTTGATTGGCGAGATCGGGGCTTGCGCCGGCTTGGGCGAGGAGTTTTTGGCCGGTGGCGGATTGCAGAGCGCCGAAGCGGAAGGTGTCGTGGCGATCGCGGCGGATGATCCACTGAACGCTTGAGTTGCAGAGGTTGCAGACACCGTCGAAGAGGATGATGATGGGCTGGTCGGGCACGTGGTGGATGGTATTGGCGTGCGTGTGCGGGAAGGCGTGAGAGAATGGGAGGCGCGAGATACACTCGCGCATGCAAACGATCACTGTTCGTTCTTTGTTGCTTGGGTGTGTTGTGGTGGGCGCGATGCTGGGCGGGTGCGCGGCGGGGACGCGCGGGAATTCGCATGTGGCGAATCTTCCAGCGGCCGATGCGCAGCTTGCGCCGCTAGCGTTTTTGGCGGGCGGATGGATTGACGCGACGGACAAGCCCAACATGCCGTTCAACGAGGAGCATTGGATGCTGCCTCGGGGGAAGAGCATGGCGGGTGTGTTTCGTCGCATCGGCGGGGATGGCGTGGGGCGATTTGTCGAGGTGACGCACATCAATGTCGCGGAGGACGGCGTGTTCCTGCGGCTGCGGCATTTTCATAATCCGCTTGAGCCGCGGACGGGCGAGACGGAGGCGAATGTGTTCAAGCTGCGCGAAGCGAACGGCGTGAAGGCGACGTTTGACGGCGTGGCGAACACGCGCGGGGTGAGCAGCGTGACGTATACGGCGGAAGGCGCGGACAAGCTGAATGTTGAGATCGTGTTCAGCGATGGCAAGCCGACGGAGAAGTTCAGCATGCATCGCATTCGCGGTCGCGGCGACTGAGCATGCGGCTAGAAATGAAATCGATGAACCCGCGGCGGATTGCCGCGGTTTTTTTCGTGCGCGGGGAAATGTTGAAACGTGGGCGGACGTGGCTGCAACCAAAGGTGCGACACAAGGAACACTGCTATGAAACTGTCCACCATTGCCATGATTGCTGTGCTTGCGGGTTCGAGCTTGACGACTGCCACGTTTGGTCAGCATGTGCAGACCGTTCGCGCGGTGAGCGCGTGGAATCTGGAAGCGAAGTCGAAGCTGGCGATCAAGGGGTATGACCCGGTTGCGTACTTCAGCGGTTCGCCCATGAAGGGCAAGGCGGACATCAGCACGGATTACAAGGGTGCGGTGTATCAGTTTGCGACGAGCGCGAATCGTGATGCGTTTCTGGCGGACCCGGCGAAGTTTGAACCGGCGTATGGCGGTTGGTGCGCGTGGGCGATGAAGGACGGGGAGAAGGTGGAAGTTGATCCGACGAAGTTCATTGTGAAGGAGGATCGGCTGTATCTGTTTTATGACGGATTCTGGGGCAATACGAAGGCCAAGTGGGAGAAGGAAGATCATGCGGCGCAGGTGAAGCAGGCGGATGGCAAGTGGAAGACGATCAGCGGGGAAGATGCGCCGATGCTGAAGGCAGCGGAGCACGCCGCGGCGACGCTGAAGCCGCAACTTGATGCGATGCGAGAGAATTTTGCGAGCAAGGCTCCGGCGGAAACGGTCGCGTTGTATGAAAAGGGCATTCGGGATGTGGGGAGCAGCGGCGTGTTGGACACCGCGCTGAAGGTGGGCGCGAAGGCGCCGGAGTTTTCGCTGCCCGATGCGAAGGGAGAGCGGGTTGCGCTCAGTTCGATGTTGGCGAAGGGGCCTGTGGTGGTGACGTGGTATCGCGGGGCGTGGTGTCCGTATTGCAATGTGCAGTTGCGGGAGTATCAGAAGGCGATGCCGGAGATAACGGCGCTGGGGGCGCAGTTGGTGGCGATCTCGCCGCAGACGCCTGATAGCACGCTTTCGACGCAGCAGAAGAATGAACTTGTGTTTGCGGTGTTGAGTGATGCGGGCAATGGGGTGGCGAAGCAGTTTGGGATTGCGTACACGCTGCCAGCAGAGGTGGCGGCGTCGTTCAAGGGGAAACTTGATCTGGCGAAGTTCAATGGTGATGCGTCGAATGAGCTGCCGCTGAGTGCGACGTATGTGATTGGGACGGATGGGGTGATTCGGTACGCGTTTGTTGATGCGGACTATCGGAATCGTGCGGAGCCGGCGGAGATTGTGGCGGCGCTGAAGGCGTTGCAGAGCGCGAAGTGAATGCGCGACACGCAGAGGCGGTTCGTGGCAACGAAGGGGACGGCATGCGCAGGTGCGCACGCGAAGGGAAAGGACAAGTTATGCAAGCGGTTATGAGTTCCAATGCAAGCGGTGAACTTCCTCGCGGGCGCGTGATTGCGGCGTGGGTGCTGCAGGTCATCGCGGCGGCGATTCTGGCACAGACGCTGTTCTTCAAGTTTTCCGGTGCGCCTGAGTCGGTGTACATCTTCTCGAAGCTCGGGGTGGAGCCTTGGGGGAGGTACTTTGCGGGAGCGAGTGAGTTGGTGGCGGCGGTGCTGCTGCTGATTCCACGGATGAGCATTTTCGGGGCGGCGATGGCGATGGGGATCATGCTTGGTGCGATTGGCAGTCACTTGGGGCCGCTTGGGATTGTGGTGGAAAAGGATGGCGGGCTGCTGTTTGGGCTGGCGATCATCGTGTTCGGGTGTGCGGCGGGCGTGCTTGCGCTGCGAAGGGAGCAGGTGCGAGCGGCGATCAAGCGGCCTTTGCAGTATGTGCGAACAGGCGCATGAGTGTGCTGGTGATCATCGCGATGTATCTTGGGCTCGGCGCGATTTTCGCGCCGGGCTTTGTCATTTGGGGTGTGCGTCGCATCGACGCGACGGCGGCGAGCGCGGGGTGGGTGGTGCGGTGCATGTGGGCGCCGGGCGCGATGTTGCTGTGGCCTGTGTTGTTGTATTTGTGGTGGGCAAGGAGGCGCGTGTGAATCAGAGGCAGCGCCTGGTGCATCGGCGGGTGGTGCCGATGTTGTTGGCGGCGTGTGCGGCGGTGGTCGCGGCGTGGCTTGCATTTGGGGGGAACGCGGCATGAGCGTGGCGTATCGAGCGGTGCAGTGGAACAGGCACAAGGTTGTGTATGACGTGATTGTCGTGGTGGTGATCGCGTGCGTGGTGCTGGGATATGTCGCAGCGGCGCGGGCGCGGCATAGTGGTGAGGAGGCGATCAGCGAAGTGGTTCTGGCGATTCGCGGGAGCGCGGTGGCGGGGCTGGCGCTGCTGCATGTGACGCTGGCGATTGGGCCCCTCGCGCGATTGACGCGGTGGGGATCGGCACTGTTGTACAACAGGCGGCACTTGGGGGTGATGACGTTTGTGGTGTGTCTATTTCATGCGACGCTGGCGACGATGTTTTACGGTGCGTTTGGAGATGTGCTGCCCATCGTCGCGATTTTGCGGAGCGGGGATGTGCGCAGCGTGAGCGGGTTTCCGTTTGAGTGGCTGGGATTTGCCGCGCTCTTGATCTTGGCGATGTTGGCGGCGACGAGTCATGATTTCTGGCTGCGTGTGCTGACACCTGGCGTGTGGAAGTGGTTGCACATGGCGGTGTATGTCGCGTATGCGCTGATTGTGCTGCATGTGGTGACGGGGGCGTTGCAGAGTGAGCGCGATGTGGCGTGGGGTGCTGCGCTATTGGCGGGATGTGTGACGCTGGCGTGCCTGCATGCGGCGGCGGCGTGGAAGCAGCGGCGTGTTGATGCCGCGGCGCTGCGCGAAGAGGCGGAGTGGATGGCGGTGGCGCGGTGCGATGAGTTTGAAGATGGGCGTGCGAAGATTGTGTGTTCACGGCAGGGCGCGAGCATCGCGGTGTTTCGGCAGGGGGAGGCGTTTCATGCGATTGCGAACGTGTGCGTGCATCAAGGCGGGCCGTTGGGTGAGGGGGAGATCATTGGCGGGTGCGTGACGTGTCCGTGGCATGGGTATCAGTTTGTGCCGGCGACAGGGGCGAGTCCGCCGCCGTTTACGGATCGGGTGGCGCGGTATGAAGTTCGCATCGAGGGGGATGTGGTGCAGGTGTGCGGGGCGGCGCGTGAAGAAGGGGTGAAGTCATGAGGGAGAGCGGCGAGCGCGAGGTGATGTATGTGGGGTATCGGCCTGTGCCGAGGCAGATGCGGCGTGCGCTGATGGTCGTGGTGCCGGGCGTAGTGATGGTGCTGGGGCTGATTGGCGTGGTGATGGGAGTCAGTCAGCGGTCGCCGGGGCGCGGGGTGTGGGATGAACGCGTGGTGACGATGAGCGGCGTGATGGTGCGCGAGCCGGTGCCGGCGTTGATTGTGCGGGATGAGGGCGGGGCGGAGCGAGTTGTGTTGCTGGTTGAGGAGGGGAAGCATGGGGCGCAGGAGCGGGCGGCGCGGATGGCTGGTGTGAGCGTGCGCGTGGAGGGGACTTCGCTGCGGCGCGATGGGGAGGCGATGCTGGAGATTCGTGCGGTGACGGAGATCGATGGTGATGCGGGGCGCGGGACTGAGGTTGTGTGGCGTGAAGAGGCGCGCACGTGGCGCGGGGAGTTGGTGGATGCGAAGTGTTTCTTGGGGGCGATGAAGCCGGGCGATGGGAAGACGCACAAGGCTTGCGCGACGTTGTGCGTGAGTAATGGGATACCGGCGATGCTGGTGACGAGTGAGGGCGCGATGACGGTGGTGTCGGGAATGGATGACGAGGCGATGGAGATGATCGGCGAGCCAGTGGAGGTGCGCGGCGTCGAGGGGCGCTGGGGGGAGCGGCGCGTGATGCGGATTGAGCGTGTGCGGCGCGTGGGTGTGCTGAAGTGATCAGCGTTTGCCGAGGAGGACGCTGAGGAGCGTGATGTCGGCAGGGGTGATGCCTTCGAGGCGGGCGGCCTGGCCGAAGGTATCGGGACGGAAGCGGTGCAGAGCTTGACGAGCTTCGGGGCGAAGGTGCTGGATGGCGAGGTAATTGACATCGCCCGGCAGGCGCTTGTGCTCGAGTTCAGCGTGACGCTTCACTTCGGCTTGCTGGCGGACGATGTATGCGGCGTAGCGGCGTTCGGCGTGGACTGTGCGCCAGACGGATTCGTCGAAGGTGGCGTGCGGGAGGGCGAGTTTGAACTGGTCGAGTTCGAAGGCCTGGCCTCGCAGGAGCTTTTCGAGGGGCTGACCTTCAAGTGTGGTTGCGTCGACGAGGGCGTGCAGGGCTTTTACTTGCGCGGCGCGCGTGGTGAACATGGCGGCGCGAGTTTTGCCGAGCGTGGTGTGAGCGAGGAGGCCAGTGGTGATGGCGCGCTGGGTGAGGCGTTCGGGGGCGTTGTCGGCGCGCAGCAGGAGGCGGTGCTCAGCGCGGCTGGTGAACATGCGGTAGGGCTCGACGGGAGTTTTGGTGACGAGGTCGTCCATGAGCACGCCGATGTAGGCTTCGTCGCGGCCGAGGATGAATTCGGATTCGTTGCGGGCGAAGCGGGCGGCGTTGGCGCCGGCGATGAGACCTTGGGCGGCGGCTTCTTCGTAGCCACTTGTGCCGTTGATTTGGCCGGCGAGGAAGAGCCCTTCCACGAGTTTGGTGTGGCCCGTGACGTGGATTTGGTGCGGGCGGACCATGTCGTATTCGACGGCGTAGCCGTAGCGATGGATTTCGGCGTGTTCGCAGCCTGGCATGCTGCGGACGATGACGTCTTGCACATCGGCGGGGAGGCTGCTGCTGATGCCGTTGCAATAGACCCAGTCGCTGCGGAGGCTTTCGGGTTCGAGGAAGACGCCGTGGCTGTCGCGGTCGGCGAAGCGCATGACTTTGTCTTCGATGCTGGGGCAGTAGCGCGGGCCGGCGCTTTCGATCTGGCCGTTGTACATGGGTGCGCGGTGGACGTTGGCGCGGATAGTGTCGTGGGAGGCGGCGGAGGTTTGCGTGGTGCGGCAGGAGACTTGGGGCAAGAGTGGGAAGGTGCGCTGGATGAAGCCGGCGTCGCGCCAGGTGTGGAGGCGAGATTGCGCGAGGGATTCGCCGGTGGTTTCGTAGGAGCGGGACCACCAGGCGGCGCAGGAGTCGCGGTCGATGGGCGCGGTGGATGTTGCTTGCGTGAGATCGCTGAAGGGGACAGGTGATTCGTCGGGGAGTTGCTCGCCTAGTGATTGCCAGGTGATGGAGTCGCGCTTGAGACGCGGCGGTGTGCCGGTTTTGAGGCGGCCTAGTTCGTAGCCAAGGTCGCGGAGGGAGTCGCTGATGCGATGGGCGGCGGCTTCGCCCGCGCGGCCGCCGGGGGTTTGCGTTTGGCCCGTGTGCATCAGGCCCTTCATGAAGGTGCCGGTCGTGAGGACGAGTGCACGGGCGCGGATGGTGAGTTCGCCTTGCGCGGGTGAAGCGATGACGGCGCCGACGCAGCGACCGTTCTCGACGAGGAGGCGTTCGACGGTGCCGGAGATGATCGTGACTTCGGGGCGTGAGGCGATGAGCAGTTGGACGGCTTCGGCGTAGGCGTGTTTGTCGCACTGGGCGCGGGGGCCGTGGACGGCGGGGCCTTTGCTCGTGTTGAGCATTTTGAACTGGATGCCAGCGGCGTCGGTGGCGAGGGCCATGAGGCCGCCCAGGGCGTCGATCTCGCGCACGAGCTGGCCTTTGGCGAGGCCACCGATGGCTGGGTTGCAGCTCATGACGCCGATCTTGGTTGGATCGATGGTGACGAGGCCGACGGTGGCGGCACCGGGCAGGAGGTTGGCGGCGGCCCATGCGGCTTCGACGCCGGCGTGGCCGCCGCCTATGACGAGGACTTCGAACGCGAGTGGATTCATACGCAGATGCGTGATCGTAGCGAGTCTGTGCGTGGTTTCGGTGTATCGGACGCACGTGTGCGGCGTGGGGCGTGAAGCTGGGAAATTTGGTCCGTCTATTCGGGTGGATGTTCACCGCAATTTGGGCGGAGCGGTGGCGGCTGTGGGAATCCGTGGTCTATTTGCGTTGCTCGCCTCGACAACGCAGGCGCGGCGAGCGTGCGATGGAACGGGAAGGGAAACTCAAGATGAAGACTCACACGCTGATTGCTGGGATGATTCTGGCCGCTGGCACGCTGAGCATGTCGGCACAAGCTGACGTGATCGTGGACTGGAATCAGGAACTGCTGAGCGCGATTTCGGCGACGAACATGGCACCGCCGCGTGCGGCTCGCGCGATGGCGATGGTGCACACGGCTCAGTTTGAAGCGGTGAACAGCATTGATCGCAACTATCGCAGCTATCAGCAGTACTTTGACTGCCCCACTGGCACGAGCAAGGAAGCGGCGGCGGCGCAGGCGGCGGCGGGTGTGATGCTCGAGCTGTTCCCGACGCGGGCGGCGCAGATCAATGCAAGGTTGTCGTCGCACCTGGGCGGGATTGCGGATGGCGCGTCGAAGACGGACGGTGTGACGATGGGCACGCAGTCGGCGGCGGCGATGCTCGCGAGCCGCAGCACGGACGGCAGCAGCAACAGTGTGCCGTTCACGAACGGCACGCAGCCCGGGCAGTGGCGCACGGTGCCGCTGAATGCGGCTCCGATTCTGCCGCACTGGGGCGGTGTGCGTCCGTTCTCGGTGATCAATGCGCAGCAGTTTGGTGCGCCGGCGGCGCCCGCGCTGAACAGTGCGGCGTACACGGCGGCGTATAACGAAGTGAAGGAACTGGGCCGCGTGGATAGTGCGACGCGGACGCAGTATCAGACGGACACGGCGTTCCTGTGGCGGGCTGGTGGCAACACGGTCACGCCTCCCGGGCAGTGGAATCAGGTGGCGCAGCAGGTGGCGGCGGGGCGGAACTTGAACATTGATGAGAGCGCTCGCATGTTCGCGCTGCTGGGTCTGGCGGTGGCGGATGCGGGGACGACGGCGTGGGAGACCAAGTACACGCAACTGTTCTGGCGTCCGGAGACGGGCATTCAACTTGGTGACACGGACGGCAATGCCAACACGGTCGGCGACAGCTCGTGGACGCCTTTGTTCGCGACGCCCAACCACCCGAGCTACACGAGCGGGCACAGCACGTTCAGCAGCGCAGCGGCGGCGATTCTGCGGAACTTCATCGGCGGCGACAGCTTCACGTTCACGGTGACGGGCGATGGTCGCAGCCGGCAGTACACGAGCTTTACGGATGCGATGACCGAAGCGGGCATGAGCCGCATCTACGGCGGGATTCACTGGCAGTTTGACAATCAGGCGGGTCTTGCGAGCGGCAGCGCGATCGGCGACTGGGTGTTCAGCAACTCGCTGGCGGTGCCGACGCCGGGCGCGGTGTGCGCGTTGGCGATGGCCGGGCTGTTTGCGACGCGTCGGCGTCGGAACTGAGCGGTGGAGTGAAGAGATTGAGATAGACCGGAACCCGCGGGCGAGCGCTCGCGGGTTCTGCTTTTTGCGTGCAGCGAATCACTCGAACTCGACGGGCAACGCGGGCTGATTTCTCGCGGCGGGGATGGGAAGTGGAACGGGTTGGAGCTGGCCTGCGAGGATGACGGGGACGAGGAGGGGCTGACCTGCGGGGAGGCCTTCGTCGTTGATGATGACGACGTCGCGCACGGGGCCGCCTTTGGAGAAGTCGAACTGGCGGTAGGCTTGGCGGAAGCGCGGGGCGCCTTTGTATTTGACTTCGCGCTTGCCGAGGAAGGTGGCGATCTCGGCGATGATGTCGGCACTGGGCGCGCCGCCTTGGGTGACGCGTACGAAGCCGGCGGGGCAGGTGGGGAAGACGGGCACGCCTGGGGCGGCGAGGTAGAGATCGCCAGCGAATCCGGCGGCGAGAAGATTGGCGGCGAGTTCGGCGGGGTGCTCGGCGATGAGCGGGCCTTGCACGACGGTGAATTCGACGCCGCCATCGCGAGCGGCTTGCAGTGCGGCCTTGGCATCGTCCATGAGATCGATCACTCCTTGGGGCATGGGCTCGCCATGCCAGGCTTGGTTGAGTTGTGAGGCGAGGGCGCGAATCTGCACGCTGGCGAGGTCGAGGCCCGCGGCGCGCTCGGTGGCGGGCAGATCGTCGATTTCTCCGAGGGCGCAGGCGAGGGCCTGCAGGCTGATGATGGCGG
>DATGWV010000137.1:0-1845 GCA_035299305.1 Phycisphaerales bacterium
GACGCGAGCTCAGCAAAAGAGATCGCCTCGAGTGCGCAACCGTTTATCGCGTAGGTCAGGGGCGGCAGCTGCCAGCGTACCGCTTCATCTTCTGTGTGCTGAACGAGGGGGCGGCTGGCTGCGACGATGTGGTCAGGCATCGTTGCAACAATCGTCGCTGCATCAACCCGGAGCACCTGGAGATCGGGTCACGAGGCGAGAACCTGCAGGACGAGCGGGACTTCTCCGCAAATGGTGTGGACTTCGGCCTGCTCTGACCACCGTTCCACTGGCCCCCGCCAACTGCAAACCGCGTCACCCGTTCCACCCGATGGGTAACGTAGGTAGGTAGCGGGCGTATCATGGCGTTCCCATACGCCAATCAGCGGCTCTGAGTCCCTGTATTCAGCGACACCTGTGCGACTTGCAGTTGTAGAGGTACTGCGAAATGCCTGGCTTCAGTCCGAGAGGTATAGCGCGCTGTAAAGATTGGACACGCAGTCCAGTTCACCGCGCTCATAAAGCCCGTCCCCGTTCTTGTCGCACTTCGTTATGTGAACTTCGCTCATGCCTGGATACTTCCGCTTGAGGGCCTGCAAGGTTAGTGTCGTTCCTTGTCCCGCTGCAGCAGAAGAAAAAACCAGCGTGGAGGAGATTGCTACCACGCCCACTCGGTGGATCAGTTTCACGTCAATCCCTTTCGACCATCACTTCGCAACATTTCCCAAGTGTCCCATTTCTTCACGGCACGCTCGGCTGATCTTGATCACGGGACATGGGCTTCTTGTCTCGCGCTATCTCCTAAGACGAACAAACGCCTGTCCGACCATCTTGTCGGTCATGTCGCATCTACGCCTTGCGTTAAATCAAGCTCACTCAACTGTAGGAAGCTTGCAGAGATGTCTCTTGAGCCTTCACACAACCCCGTGGGGCACTTTCTGGGGCACTTGCTCAGTCCAAGCGAAGGCCAACCGCCCCTAGAACAGCAGCTTGTAGACGTTCCCGTTCGTATCCGTCGCCGTTCCGGTGCCGCTGGCGGTGCCCGACCCGATGACGAAGGTGCCCTGCACGCGCGTCCCGTCCTCGCAGACGGCATAGATCTCGCCGTCGTTCACGCCGGCCACGGTATCGGTCTTGGCGCCAAGGTCGCCGCCGACCTTCTTCCAGGTCAGTGATACCCCGCCCGAGCGCGTGACGGTCTTCGGGGTCAGCGAGCTCCAGGTGCCTTCGCAGTCGTTGCGGTCGGGCAGGCGGAAGCTGACCGGGCCCGAGGTGCCCTTCACGTTGCGCATCGTCGCTTCGATCACCAGCGTCGGGTCGGCGGTCGCGATTTCACCGTCAAGGGGGTAGAACTGCATGGTGGTCGTGCCGTCGCCACAGGCCGCAAGGGGCAGAAGGGCGGCTAGGAGAAGGGCTTTGTGACGCACGCCGGGGGCTTTCCTGATCGTTCCGATGCGGGAAGGGGGAAGCTGGCTGGGGCGCTAGGATTCGAACCTAGGTATGGCGGTACCAAAAACCGCTGCCTTACCACTTGGCGACGCCCCAACCGTGCCGGGGTGTTTAGCGAAGGGCCTGCGGGGGTGCAAGGGGCCTTGCCGCAAAAATCGACGTGATGCCGCGGCTTGCCCGTCCCTGCCGCTGCGGGTAGGACGGGCCATGGTCTGGGACGCGATCATCCTTGGTGCCGGAGCGGCCGGCATGATGGCCGCGATCGAGGCCGGGCGGCGCGGGCGCCGGGTGCTGGTGATCGACCACGCCCGCGCGGCGGGCGAGAAGATCCGTATCTCGGGCGGCGGGCGCTGCAACTTCACCAACCTCGGCATCGCGCCCGAAAGGTTTCTGTCGCAAAATCCACGCTTTGCGCTG
>DATGWV010000138.1:0-4226 GCA_035299305.1 Phycisphaerales bacterium
ATCACGGTGGGATATGTGGGGGCACGGCTGGAGCGGTATCGCGTGACGTCGGCGCTTGCGGCGAGTGCGATGCTGGAGTTTTCGATTGATGGGCTGGATGGCGACAGCGTGGACACGCTGGGGCGATTTGATGCGGACGAAGAGTGGGCGACGTTGAAACTGGACGCGACGCATTCGGTGTATCTGGAGTCGCTGTTTGATGCGAACCTGGCGCAGCGGGCGGGGTTGGCGCATGAGCTGGCAGTGACGGGCAAGGCGCAGCTGAGTTTGGGCAGTCGGCTTGCGCCGAATTACCAGGATGTTGTGGGCGGGCTGTACACGGTGCGCGGCTATCCGGAGTCGGTCGCGGCGGGTGACAACAGCGTGGCGGCGAGCGTGGAGTACCGGTTTCACTTGCCGAGAATGCTTGCGCCGCGAGAGCAGGCGGGGACGTTTTTCGGCGAGCCGTTCCGGTGGCGGCCGCAGTATGCGTATGGGCCGATTGATTGGGATTTGATCCTGCGCGGGTTTGTGGATGTGGGATATGTGACGCAGGTGGATCGCGAGAGCTTTGAGCGCGACAACACGCTGGTGGGCGCGGGGCTGGGCGTGGAGTTTTCCATCGTGCGGCGCGCGGTGGTGCGGTTTGACTATGGGTGGGCGCTGAGTGAGGTGGAAGACGGCGCGGGGAACGCGATTGTCGATCCGGGCGATGGGCAGTGGCACTTTGTGGCGACGTTCATTTATTGATGATTCATGCAGGTGAGCCGTTGGCGAGTAGTTGAGCCATGAGCAGTTCGCGAGCAAACTCGAGTTCATTCACACTGCGGCCGGCGGGCATGCTGCTGGTTTTTGCGGGCGCGGCGATGTCGCCTGCGGCGGCGCAGCAGGCGGAGATCGTGCATCCTCGCGTGACGCGCGGGTCGGCGACGTTTGAACGCAACGGCAATGAGACGGTGATTCGCGCGAGCGATCGGGCGATCATCAACTATGACGCGTTTGGGATTGAGCGCGGGGCGAGCGTGCGGTTTGTGCAGCCTGGCGCGGACGCGTCGGTGCTCAATCGCATCACAGGGGGCGCGCCGACGCGGATTGATGGATCGCTGTCGGCGAATGGACGCGTGTTCATTGTGAATCCGGCGGGGATTTCGTTTGGCGCGGGGAGCATCGTGGATGCCAACCGCGTGTACGCCGCGGCGGGGGAGATGAGTGATGCGGACTTTGTCGCGGGGCGCGTGCGATTCACGGGGCTGAGCGGCGATGTGACCAACGCGGGCACGATTGTCGCGAGTGGGATTCATCTGGCGGGCGCGACGGTGACCAACGCGGGGACGCTGCTGGCGGATCATGGCACGGTGTCGCTGACGGCGGGGGGCGAGGTGGTGATTCAGGAGCGCGGCAGCCGAGTGCGCGTGCTGGTGGATGGGCAGACGCTGGGTGCGTCGACGCGCGCCGGGGCGGATGCGACGGGCGAGCCAGCGCGAGTGACGAATACGGGCGCGATTCGCGGCAAGCGGGCGGTGGTGTCGCTGGGTGCGGGCGATGCGATGGGCATTGCGATGCGGCGGGGCGGCGTGGAGAATGCGGGCGTGATTGAGACGCCCGGCGGGTCAGTGTCGCTGCGCGCGAGTGATGCGACGGTGCGGAACAGTGGGACGGTTGATGTCAGTGGCGGACGGAGTGAGAGCGCTGGTGAGATTGCATTGTCGGGCGCGAGGGTGGAGCAAGCGGGGCGATTGGCGGCGGATGCGCAGATGGGGCGCGCGGGTGAGATCAGCGTGACAGCGCGTGATGCGATTGTGCTGGATGCGGGCAGCAGTGTGTCGGCGCGGGGTGAAGAGGCGGCGGCGGGCGGGGTGGTGCGGCTGGACAGCGCGGGAAGCGTGATGTCGCATCATGCGTCGCGCGTGGATGTGTCGGGGGGCGAGGTTGGTGGTGATGGCGGCGCAGTGTTTGTCGCCAGCGCGGGCGAGATGGGGCTGGCGGGACATTTGATCGCGACGCACGCGGAAGACGCGGCGCCGGCGCGGCTGCTGTTGCGGCCGGTTGATGTGTTGATTGGGCCGCTGGGAGCGCAGGATGATGACATTTATGACGATGGCGTGGTGACCACGGAGAATCCGGGGTTCGGGTGGGGCTTTGGGCCTTACACGTTGTCGGGACATGCGATTTCGAATTTTTATGGTGACGTGGAGATCTCGGCGACGCGCGACGTGCTGGTGAATGAGCACGTGGACAAGTTTCTGGGTGCGCTGACGATCAATGCGGGGCGCGACATTCTGCTGGGGCAGCGAGCGAATCCTGATCCTGATGTTGTGGGGAGCAATCAGCCGGTGCGGCTGAATCTGTCGCTGGCGGCGGATGCGATCACGCTGACGGCAGGGCGGAACATCGTGGACAACGTCGTTCACGGGACGTTTCTGACGGCGAACTTTGGCGATGTGCGACTGACGGCGCGCGAGGGGAGCATTGAGTTTCGGCAGGCGAGTGTGCCGGCGGGGCGCACGCTGTTTTTCAGCAGCGGGCTGGATGGCACGCTTGATCTGTCGGCGGGTGGACATGTCGCGAGCCCGGCGACCACGAACGTGGTTGCGGAAACGACGGCGGGATCGCTGCGATTTGCGAGCGTGTTTGGGGGCGATCCGGCTAGTGGCGCGGCGCTCTCGCTGACAGCGACGGCGGCGCGCGATGTCGTGGTCGAGCAGTCGATCACGAGCGGGACGTTTGTGCGATTGAGCGCGGGGGATGATGCGTTGCTGGGCGGATCGCTGCGGGCGCAGAGCGATGTGCAGGTGCGCGGGGCGACGGATGGGAGCGGGACAATCGGGGTGACGACGGCGGGCTTGACGTTCGCGGCGGATTCGCTGCTGTTTGTGGCGAGCGAGTCTGGAAGAGGCGGCGGCGGAAGCGTTGATCTGCGGACCAATGCGCCCATGCTGCGGGCGGCGGATGGCGTGTCGAACCCGGGCACGGTGACGATTGCAGCGAGTGATCATGTGACGAGTGCGCAGCTGCCTGGGTTGACGCAGTTCGCGGGATCGCTGCAGAGCAGTGCGGCAGGGCAGCCGGTTGCGTATGCGATTTCGTCGTTTGCCGGTGATGTGCGGATTGATGAGGGATCGCAACTGCTGGGAGCGGATGCGACGCTGAGCGGCGGGAGTTTCTTTGGCGTGCCGACGGGGCGCGTGCTGCTGCAGGACTCGGTGGCGGCGACGAATCTGCTGGTGCGCGGGATCGCGGCACTGGGGAGTGCGAGCGAGCCCATCACGATCAGCGCGGAGCAGTTGCAGACGTATACGGATGATGTGACGATCGCGGGGGATGTGACGATTGATGGCGGACGGGCGCGGTTTGCAAGGCGCATGGACGCGGAAGCGGGCGCGGCGGTGTCGATTGTGACGCTGCATGCGAGCACTGTGCTGGCGGGGAGTGTGGGCGAGCGGCGTGCGCTGGATTCGTTGACGGCGACTGATGAACTTGTGCTGGGTGATGAAACGAGTGCGGATGCGCTGGCGATCATCACGCGGGTGAATCAGGCATACCGGGGCGACACGCGGCTGGCGACGGATGTGACGATGCGCACGGGCGATGGCGGCGAGATTTCGCTGGCGGGGCCTGTGAATGGGTATCACGAGCTCGCGCTGCAGACGGGCGATGGTGGGCGTGTTCGATTGGGCACGGACATCGGGGCGACCACACGGCTGGCGGCGTTGACGACGCAGACCAACTCGGGGCAAGTACCCGCGCGAGCGTCGATCATCGCGGAGCGGAGTCTGACGATCAATGCGGATCGGTTCGCGATGTCGGCGGGGGACAAGTTCACTGCGCTGGGCGATCTGTTCATCAATGCGCTGGGGGCGGCGGTGCTGGGTGATGTGAACACGCGCGGCGACATGACGGTGTCGGCGGAGAGCATCACGCTCATTCGCCGGCCTCGCGCGGTGACGCAGAACTCGGCGGGGGAACTTGCGCTGGACAACGGGACGGACCTGGTGTCGCGCGGGTCGCTGTCGCTGCTGGGGACGTTGGCGTTGGCGGGCGATGCGTCGCTGCCGACGCCGCGTGTTGGAACATCGTCAGGCACGGCGGTGGGCACGGGATCGCTCGAAGTTGTGCAGATGACGGCGAGCGAGCTGGGGGATGATGCGTTTGTGGACAGCACGGGACAGGTGCTTGATTTGACGGTGCCGGTGCGTGTGCCGCCACCGCCACCGCCACCACCACCACCTCCGCCTCCTCCACCACCA
>DATGWV010000139.1:0-20866 GCA_035299305.1 Phycisphaerales bacterium
GTTCGTACCGACGTTCTGGATATCTACATCGCGCGGCGGGCCACGCTTGGGCTGGAGTTTCTGCAGTTTCATCGGGCTCACGAGCCGCTCGCGCACACGTGGCAGCCCATCATGGGTCATGTCGAGCCGGGTGAAGCGACCGTCAAGGCGATGTGGCGCGAGTTGTGGGAGGAAGCGGGGCTGCTCGCAGACGACGCGGCGATCATCGGCGCATGGGCGCTGGAACAGGTGCATCCGTTTTACATCGCCAAGCAGGATTGCATCATGATGAGCCCGCGATTTCTGATTGAGGTCGCCAGCACCTGGAAGCCCACGCTCAACGAAGAGCACGATCAGCATCGCTGGGTGCAGGAAAGCAAGATCGATGATCTGTTCCTCTGGCCCGGGCAGAAAATCGCGCTGCGCGAAGCGGCGAGCGTCTTGCGAGGCGACGCGACCGAGCCGCTGCTGCGCATCAAGTGAACGCTCGACGCGGTGGCGATCACGTCGCGGCTTGCCTCATCACGCTTGCCTTCACCATGGTCTCTTCCCATTCGCTGGCCGGGTCACTGTCGGCGACAAGTCCCGCGCCGACGCTGTAATCAACAGTTTCGCCGCGCACGCAAGCTGTGCGAATGGCGATGTTGAACGCGGCGTGACCGCAGTAGCTGATGTATCCAATCGCACCGCAATACGGCCCGCGGGGGTGCGGTTCGAGCTCGTCGATGATCTGCATCGCGCGGATTTTGGGTGCGCCCGTCACGCTGCCGCCCGGGAAGATGTAGCGAAGCACATCAAGCCACGTCGCGTTGGTGAAAGGCGTTGCCGAGATTGTCGCGGTCGCCTGCAGCACGCGGGCGTGCTCGGCACCGTGTGATTCGATATCACGCGTGGTGTCCACGCGCACGCTGCCCAGTTCGCTGAGTCGCCCCAAGTCGTTGCGCATCAAATCCACGATCATCGTGAGTTCGGCCTGATCCTTCACGCTCTCGCGCAGTTCGCGTGCGAGCGAGTCGCTTGTGCCGGTGGCGTCGCCACGGCGGGTGCCCTTCATCGGGCGCGTCACGATGCGTCGCGAGACGGGCGAGTACTCAACGAACAACTCAGGACTCGCGCTTGCGACCGCATGAGGCACGCCGGCGTGTTGAAACTCGAGATACGCACCCATCCACGGCGCGCCCGCGCGCGAGAGCTTCGCGAACAGCGCTCGCGGCGAGCCGGCGAAGCTGGCGCGCAGGCGATGCGCGAGATTGACCTGATACACATCGCCCGCGCGAATGTACTCCAGCACGCGGCGCACGCGACGCATGTACTCAGCCTCGCCCATATCGCTGATGAACTTGCCCACTTCGCACGTGCGATCGTCCGCGACGCGATTGAGGGGCGGCGGCGATCCCACCGCCCACCACAGTTCGAGCACGTGGTCGTAGATGTACGCGTCGTTCACGCGCTGCGCGACAAGCAGAGGCCATTCCGCGTGCTTGCTCGAAGCCGCGTCGCGGGCCGTGGGCTCAAAGATCGCGCCGAGTTCATATGACGCCTGCACCATCCATCCGCCCGCGAACGGCGGCGTGTCCGAGCCGTGCATGGGAGTTGCCTGCAAGTACTTCGAAAGTGCAGGCAAACCCATGAGTTTTCGCATGGCCAGCGTGCGGTCATCCGTCGCGATCACGTCCTGCTCAGCGACGCGTCCCAGCACGGTCCACCGAGATCGAGTGGTGTCGCCGCCCGACCATAATGAGGCCAATGGCAGATCCTTGGGCCAATGTGCAAACGCCCACGCGGGATCGCCAGCCGGTGCTTGCGTGGGGCCTAGTTGGCGTAAGGTGTTAGCTTGCAAAGGGTTGAACGACTCTCGCGCATGTGTGATGGTGTGCGACTGACCATAAGCCATCTGCGGTTGGACGCGAGAAATCAAAGACTTCTGCGCCGGTCTTACCTAAACTTTTCGCCCGCATTTTCGCGACCTTTTTCTTCCAAGAAAGGCAGTCGCGAGAGGCGTGACAGGCTGGTCTTTCCGGCCTGCACGCGCACGACGCGGGAAGGTACGCACGCATAGAGGCTGGCAGCCACGCGGTTTTCTCCCGCGTTCACGCCCGCCCCGTTCACAAAGGTTCCGCGATGCCCAAGACTGTCAAGGCCAAAGGTAAATCCGCTGACGCTCCCAAGAGCAAACTCAACGGCAAGATCGACATCCCGCCCGGCGGGCCCTCGATGCGCAACAAGCCCGGCAAAATGGTCTTCTACTTCGGCAAGATCCGGACCGAAGGCACCGCCGACATGAAGGTGCTGCTGGGCGGCAAGGGCGCCAACCTCGCCGACATGACCAGCATCGGCCTGCCCGTTCCCCCCGGTCTCACCATCACCACCGACACCTGCGCCGCCTACTACCGCAACGGCCAGCGTCTGCCCCACGGCCTCATGAACGAGGTGCAGCGCAACATCAACAACCTCGAGAAGGAAACCGGCAAGAAGTTCGGTGACAACCACAACCCGCTGCTCGTCAGCGTGCGCTCGGGCGCTGCTGTCAGCATGCCCGGCATGATGGACACGATCCTCAACCTGGGCCTCACCGACCTCGCCGTCGTGGGCCTTGCGAACAGCACCAAGAACGCCCGCTTTGCGTACGACGCGTACCGCCGCCTGATCAACATGTTCGGCGACGTGGTCATGGGCGTGGATCACCACCACTTCGAAGAAGCGTTCAACAAGATCAAGCAGAAGTACAACGTGACGGCTGACACCGACGTGCCCGAGCAAGGCATGATCGAACTGTGCGAAGCCTACAAGACCGTGTACCAGAAGTACGTGGGCGAAGTCTTCCCGCAGAACCCCTTCAAGCAGCTCGAACTCGCCATCGAAGCGGTGTTCAAGAGCTGGAACGGCGAACGCGCCATCAGCTACCGCCGTATCCAAGGCATTCAGGGCCTCAACGGCACTGCTGTCAACGTCCAGACGATGGTCTATGGCAACATGGGCCAGGACAGCGGCACGGGCGTGGCCTTCACGCGTAACCCCGCGACGGGCGAGAACGCCTTCTACGGCGAGTATCTGATCGACGCGCAGGGCGAGGACGTCGTCGCCGGCATCCGCACGCCGCTGCCGGTTGATCAGATGCCCAAGTGGAACAAGGACGTCTACAAGCAGCTTCTTGAGATCAAGAACAAGCTCGAGAAGCACTACAAGGACATGCAGGACATCGAGTTCACCATCGAGCGCGGCAAGCTCTACATGCTGCAGACGCGCACGGGCAAGCGCAACGGCACGGCTGCGGTGCGCATCGCGTGCGACATGGTGCGCGAGAAGCTGATCGATGAGAAGACCGCGATCCTGCGCATTCCCGCTAGCGATCTCACGCAGCTCCTGCTGCCCAGCTTCGACAACGCCAAGAAGAAGAGCGTCGAAGTGCTCACCCGCGGCATTCCGGCCAGCCCGGGCGCCGCGGTGGGCAAGCTCGCTTTCACCGCTCACGAAGCTGTGGAGCGTGCGGGCAAGGGCGAGAAGGTCATTCTCGTTCGCAAGGAAACCAGCCCCGAAGACGTCGAAGGCATGCACAGCGCGGCGGGCATTCTGACCAGCACGGGTGGCCGCACCAGCCACGCGGCGGTCGTCGCCTGCGGCTGGGGCAAGTGCTGCGTCGTGGGCGCAGGCGAACTTGAAATCGACACTGCCAAGGGCATCCTTGTCGTCAAGAACAAGAAGTTCACGCGCGAAGATGTCATCAGCATCGACGGCACGACCGGCGAAGTAATGGCCGGCAGCGTCCCGACGATGGAACCCAAGCTGGGCGGCGACTTCGCTCAGGTCATGAAGTGGAGCGACAAGTACCGGACGCTTGGTGTCCGCACCAACGCCGACACGCCCGAAGATGCGCAACGCGCTCGTGACTTTGGCGCTGAAGGCATTGGCCTCTGCCGCACCGAGCACATGTTCTTCGAAGGCGACCGCATCAAGGCGATGCGTCAGATGATTCTGAGCGAAACCCGCGAAGACCGCATCAAGGCCCTCGAGAAGCTGCTCCCCTATCAGCGCGATGACTTCGTCGGCCTGTTCAAGGCGATGAAGGGCCTGCCCGTCACCATCCGCCTGATTGACCCGCCGCTGCACGAGTTCGTGCCGCACGAGGAAAAGCAGCAGAGCGAACTCGCTCACGCGATGGGCATTCCGGTCGCGAAGGTCAAGCAGCGCGTGGCCAACCTCCACGAGGCTAACCCGATGCTGGGCCACCGCGGCTGTCGCCTGTGCGTGACGTATCCCGAAATTCTCGACATGCAGGTTCGTGCCATCGTCGAAGCCGCGATTGACTGCCTCCGCAGCAACATCAAGTGCTTCCCCGAAATCATGATCCCGCTCGTCGGCACGATCAAGGAACTCACGTACCTGCGCGACCAAGTCGAGAAGACCATCGCCGCCGTGAAGGAAGCGGAAGACTACAAGCCGCGCCTCGACATCAAGATCGGCACCATGATCGAAATCCCCCGCGCGGCCATCACCGCCGACGAGATCGCGACCAAGGCCGACTTCTTCAGCTTCGGCACCAACGACCTCACGCAGATGACCTTCGGTTACTCGCGCGACGACGTGGGCACCTTCCTGCCTGACTACCTGGGCAAGGAAATCCTGCCTGCTGACCCCTTCCAGACGCTCGACACGGGCGGCGTGGGCCAGCTCATCGACATCGGCGTCACCAAGGGCCGCAAGACGCGTCCTGACCTCAAGGTCGGCATCTGCGGCGAACACGGTGGCGACCCCAAGAGCGTCCACTTCTGCCACAAGGTCGGCATGGACTACGTGAGCTGCTCGCCCTTCCGCGTGCCGATCGCCCGCCTCGCGGCGGCGCAGGCAGCGCTGATGGGTGAGAACAAGAAGAAGTAATCGCCTGGTGGGCCGCCCCTCCGGGGCGGCCGTACTCCAGCGAAAAACAGCTTCAAATCAACGAGGTTCCCCCCAAGCCCCGCGATTCCTCGCGGGGCTTTTTCATGCAGCCTGCTCGCTTATGCGACAAAGTTCGCGAATACGTGTCTCATGCCGCGCACGAGCACGCATATTCACCTGTGCCCACGTGGCACACCGGAGACTCGCCATGTTGATCCGTACAGCCTCTATCGCTGTGGTTGCTTCGTTCGCCTCGTGCTCGCTCGCGCAGACGTTCTTTGGTCCAACTCCGTATCTGTGTTCGAGCGATAGCCCGTGGAACACCGCCGCGCCGGGCTTCACGCTCGAAACGTTTGAGGACGGTGCACTGGTCGCTGGCGTGACGACCAACGCGACCGTAATCAACCCCGGCGGCATCACCGACAGTGTCGATTGCGACAGTGGTCCCATCGATGGCTCGGGAACCAGCGGACGCTCGGCGTTTGGCGCCGGCAGTGTCGGCGTGACATTCACCTTCTCGCCGCCTTATCCGCAGCGCGTGGGGCTCGTGTGGACCGATGGCAACGACACGATTCGCTTCGAAGCGTTCTCGCCCGACGGCACGCGGCTCGGTGAGCGCTCCGGAGATCATGACAACACCTCGTACAGTGGCCAAACCGACGAAGACCGTTTCTACGGCGTCGAGTTCGCAGGCGGCATTCAACGCGTGCGCATGTGGCAGACCGGCGGCGGAGCCGGCGCAGGTATCGAGGTCGATCACTTGCAGTTCGGTCCCATCACTGCCGGTTGCGACTCCATTGACTTCAATAACAACAGCGTCTTCCCAGAGGATCAAGACGTGATCGACTTCTTCAACGTGCTCGCAGGAGGCGCATGCAGTGCGGGCAACACGTGCGGCGACATCGACTTCAACAACAACACCGTTTTCCCTGAGGATCAGGACGTGGTTGATTTCTTCTTCGTGCTCGCGGGTGGTGATTGCTAAAGAAACTTCATTTCTTGGCGGTCGTCGGCGTCTGCGGCAGCAAGGAGGTATCGAGTTCGGCACCAAGCATCTTCGCGATCGTGATCGCGACGACGCGAGCGCGCAGTTCGGCGGTAGTCACTCGGGCTGATTGAGTCGAGTCGGCCGATGTGCGGGCAGCTTGTCCGGTGACCGCATCCGCATTGCCGATTGCGTGTCCAATCAGCGCGATGACGTGAGATTTCGATCTGCCACGCTGCCGGACGGCGATGCCGCCGCTCAAAAGCACCACCTTTTCGATGTCGGTGAACGTCATCACGTGACGTCGCTTGAGGAACGTCCTGCATTCAACTTCAAGACTGCGGATCGGCGCGGCCTTGACGCGAACCGCAAGCGGGGTCGATGTGAAGATTGCTGCAATTCCGATGAAACCCGTGATGACGAAGACAATGGCGCAGATGACCGCGTAGCGGAACGTATCGGCGAACGGTACCCATTGGACGAAGCCGTAACCTGCGAGCAACGCGGCGACGATGAGGCAGACCGGCAGGACATTGTAAATGACATACATCGGCGTGTCTTTGAGTTCAAAGGCGAACTCACGTTCGTTGAACGTGGTAACGGAGTATCTGTCAAGAACCTCAAAGTCGGCCCGAATGTCGGCGAACTTTGTTTCTTCTGGCGGCAATGGTGTCTGCATAGCAGACAGTATCGAGCATGAACATCGCGTGCAGAAGAGGTGCATTTGCTGAGACGCGAGACGTGATCGCCGCGTCGCATTCCAACACTTTTGTTTGCACTCAGTGCAATGCGTTCTGCTCCAACGGACATGATGTGGCGACGCCTATCGGGGAACCACACATGCCGCGCATGACTGCTATCTCATTGGTCGCGCTCGCCGCGATTTCGCCGCTCGCATTCGCTCAGCAAGTGGGCCTGACGTGGGATACGTCGCTTGGACAACCGGGCTTTGATGCGCCGGTTCTCAACTTCTGGACCAGTCCGCAGAACACGCTGCACGCCATGGGTGAATTCACGCGCAGCGGCGGCGTGACCACCGGCGCGGTCGCTGTGCGAAGCAACAACGCGTGGCAGCCGCTCGGTACGCCTTTGCAGGCAACCTGGGTTGAATCAATGGTGCTGTGGGACAGTGGCCAAGGCCCGCAATTGCACGTCGCGGGCGGCGGACTCACACGCACAGGCGAGCAGTGGGGCATCGAGCCGCTCATGCGGCTGGTCGGTAACCAATGGCTGCCTCCACAGACGGCACACCCGGCAAGTTGGTCCAGCGTCATCGCGCCGTATCGCGTGCAGGGCGTTGAGCGACTCTTCGTGTGCGGGCCGATGGAAGCGCAGCCTGAGTTCCTGTACATGTCCGTCTCGTCTCCGGCCGGTTGGACCATTGCCGGAGGGGAACCCTTCTCCACCGCGCCCCAAGCGATGCTCGTCGCCAATCTAGGCGACGGTGAACGTCTCTATTTCGCTGGGGGCGCGGGCGAAGTCGCAAGCGTCGGCTCCTTTGACGGCCAGACCTGGCGTCGCATCGGCGGCGATGTCGACGGATTCCCGCGAGCACTCGCGGTGCTGCCCACGCCCACCGGCAATCAACTGCTCGTGGGCGGATGGGACGTGAGCCAAGCGAACATCGCGGGGCCCGGCCCGCGCGTGCCAATCAACGGAATCGCGTTGTGGACCGGCACGCAGTGGGACACGCTGAGCGGCGGCGTTGACTTCGACATCTACGCCATCGCTGTCGCGCAGACGATCTACGGCCCGCGCATCTTCGCTGGCGGCGAGAAGTTCCTGCTCAGCCGGCCGCGTCCGCGTCTCTCGATGTACGAAAATGGCGTGTGGATTCCCATCACCGGTCTCGAAGGTGAACGCGTTGACTCCCTGCACGTCTACGACGCCGATGGACCCGGGCCCGCGCCGCAGCAGTTGCTCATCGGCGGCTCGCTCACAACAGCCAACGGCACGCCGATCGGCAACCTCGCCGCACTCACGCTGGGTCGTCGTTGCGACACCATCGACTTCAATCGCAACAGCGTCTTTCCTGAAGATCAGGACGTCGTCGATTTCTTCACCGTCCTCGCAGGCGGCTCCTGCCAGGGCTGCGGCGACATCGACTTCAACAACAACTCGGTCTTTCCCGAAGATCAGGACGTGATCGACTTCTTCGCCGTCCTCGCCGGCGGAAGCTGCTGAGTCGCCCGCGACCGCTTTCTCATGTTTTCTTCCCCCACGCGATGCCCCGGGCGAATAGCTCGGGGCGTTGCTGTACATGTGCGTCTGAAGAGTTATCAGCTGCATGCATTCGCGCCTGTGCTGCACCCGATTGCTTATACTGGAGCGACGCGAGGGGGATGGGGTGCGTCTCTCCATGCTTCGCGCACAGTTGCAGTGGAGTCGAACATGAAAACGTTGAACGGTTGGTCCTTGCTGGCGCTGGCGATGTCGTCGTGCGCGGTCTTGACGTCTGCGTGGGCGCAGTGTGAGCCAGCGTGGCAACCGGGCGATGGTCTGATCGGTGTTGACGGAGGTGTACTCAGCGCCACAACGTGGGATCCGGACGGGCCCGGACCTCAGATTGGAAAGATTGTCTTAGGTGGGGAGTTTCTTCTCGCAGGCACGGCGCGTGTGCAAAACGTCGCGACCTTTGACGGGACGCAGTTCGGCGCACTGGGGGCGGGCCTTGAGGGCGGATACGTGCAAGTGGTGCATGCGAGCGCGACAGGTTCGCTGTATGCTGCTGGCTTCTTCACCTCGTCGGGAGGCGAGCCGATCAGTTGCGTGGCGCGATGGACGGGGAGTCAATGGCAATCGGTCGGCAACATTGCCGGATTCGCGAATTCGCTCACAACGAATGCGTCGGGTGAAGTGTTTGTCGGAGGCAATCTCGAACTCAATGGCGGACCTAGGACGATCTGCGTCGCTCGCTGGGATGGATCGACGTGGATTCAGGTTGGCGATTTGGGCGGCGCTCCTATCTCTTCGCTGGCGGTCTCAACGAGCGGGGTGCTGTATCGCGGAAGTGATAACACGGGCGGGTACGATCCGCTGCAGCGGTTTCAGAATGGCTCATGGCAGAGCGTCGGGCCGCTCCTGAATGGCCGGGTTACGGGCTTGCTGGCGGTGCCTGACGGGCGCATTCTGCTCTGGGGCTCATTTTCCCGAGTGGGATCTGAACCTGCATACAACAATCTTGCGTACTTTGACGGAACGACGTACTCGCGACTGTTCACGGGCGTTTTCGGCACTCGAACCGCCACGCGGCTTGCCAACGGTGACATCGTCGCTGGCGGAGCTTTCACGCAGATAGGCGTGAACACGGTGCTGCGCGTGGCCCGATTCAACGGAAGCACATGGAGCCCGATGGGCGACGGTCTCGGCACGTCGCAGCAGGGTGCAAGCGGCGGTCTCGTTACAGCTCTCGCTGAACTGCCCGACGGGCGTGTGCTCGCTTTCGGAGGCCTGCGATCCACTGGCACGCTGCCATTGGGGAACGCGGCTGTGTGGGACGGGTCGAGTTGGCAACAGCCCACGCCCGGCTTCAGCGACCGCATCAGCGACTTCGCGATCTTGACCAACGGCGATGTGGTCGTGACCGGTGACTTTCGCTCTGTCAACGGCGTGCAAGTTCCTGGCATCGCGCAGCGTGTAAACGGCGTCTGGCAGGCCGTGCCCGGCGTGAGTCCACAGTCGCCGATGGAGGTGACGCGCAACGTCGCCGCTCTGCCGACGGGCGGTTTCGCGATCATGACAAGTGGGCAACCCGGCGCGTCGACTATCGTCAAGTTTGAGGGAGGGCAGACGACCACGTACGCACTTACCCAACCAAACGAACGTTGGGCCACGGTTGTCGCAACCCCCGGGGGCGATCTGATCGCGCTCGGGCAGATTCCACAATTGGGCGATCCGATTCCCTCTCCGGTGCGCTTGTACCGGTTGGATGCTCCTGGTGTCTACACCCAGTTGGGCAACCTTGCCATTGAGTTTATCTCATCCGTCGATCAAGGCGACCTTGTCGCCACCTCAGACGGCCGCATCATCATCGGGCGAGCGTTTACTGGTTCGGCAGGTGGGCCGAGTGTTAATGTCGGTTGGGCGGAATTCTCTGGGGGGGTGTGGACGATCGTGCCACGACAACTGCCGACCGACCCCGGCTACTCCTCCTTTGCGGAGACGACCACCGGACAGTTAATCGCGGTGCGGAGTATCTCAACTGCCGGAGGTCCTGGGATTCTTAACGAAGTGGTACGATTCGACGGTCCTGACATCACCGTACTGGGCTCGTTCCGTGGTGGGTTCAATGTTGTTGGACGGTTGAGTACGTTGGTCAATGGCGACATCATCGCTGCGGGGTCGTTCACGACTCTGAATGACGAACCCATTCGTGGGCTCGCGAGATTTGACGGCAACACCTGGACGCAGATTCCTGTGGACGCTGATCCGACGACCACGCAAGCAATCACGTTCGGCAAAGTGCTGCCGCTTTCTTCTGGCGGCTTCGCGGTCATCAACGGGCAACTGGGTCCGAGCGGGGTCGTGTCGCCCTATCTGAGTTTTTATGCCGCGCCTGCTGGGTGTTCACGCCCATGTGACGACGTTGACTTCAACAACAATGGTATCTTTCCAGAGGATGCAGACGTGACCGATTTTGTGAGTGTGCTGGCGGGAAGCACCTGTTGGCAATGCAGTGACACCGACTTCAACAACAACGGAGTTTTTCCCGAGGATCAAGATGTGGTCGATTTCTTCCACGTCTTGGCGGGCGGGGGCTGTCCGTGAGGGGTGTGTGTAGACGTTTGGGTGCAAGGTATCTGGCATCAGCACGGGACCCTTCGTAGTACGCGGGGTCTGCAGCTGGCCTGAAGTTTGCGGTAGTTGGGATATGCCTTCCCCCACCCTGGCCCAAGTGCTGCATCTGGAGGTCCCCATCGTCGTGCGCGTGGGCGAGAGGCCTATGAGCCTCAAGGATGTCATCAGCCTTGTGCCCGGGTCGATCATCGAACTGCCCAAGAACGCCGACGCGGAACTGGACCTGATGTGCAACGACAAGGTCATCGGCTGCGGCAACGCCGTGAAAGTGGGCGAGAACTTCGGGATTCGCATCACGTACATCGGTGATCTCAAACAGCGAACCGACGCTCTTGCCGCTGCGACAAGCGACGAAGATGCCGCGGCCGCCGCGCTGGCCGAACAGTTGCTCGCCGGGCAGCTTTGATCGTGTGATACCGGCACGTTTGACGCACAAGTTTGCGCAGCGGTCTTGCGCACGCGCAGGTTCCGCGCACTATGCTCCCATTCGGCGGAGTTACGGCTTTCTCGTGACCGCCGCTGGCCTTTGGGCGTCCAACGTCCGATGATCGATGCGTCCGTGTGCGCGTTGTGTGCGAATACGGAGACTGATCGGTATGGTTTCGCAAGGAAGTGAAGCGCGATGCCGCGTGATATCCCGGTTGGCAACGGTGATCTGCTGATCACCTTCGATAAGTTGTATCGGGTGCGCGATATCTACTTTCCGCACGTGGGTCGGTACAACCACACCGAGGGGCATGTCCAGCGCTTCGGCGTGTGGGTCGATGGCCGCTTCGCATGGATCGAAGACAACGGCTGGAAGCGCTCGCTCAAGTATCAGGAAGGCACGCTGGTGACGGAAGTCACGCTGCGGCACGAAGGCCTGGGCCTCGAGCTCAAGTGCTACGACGCCGTTGACTTCCACGAACCCGTCTACATGCGTCGCTGCGTCGTGACCGACCTCTCGGGCAAAGACCGCGATGTGCGCCTCTTCAGCCACTGGGACTTGTCCATTCGCGGCAGCGCAGTGGGCGATACCGCCAACTACGACCCTGCCAGCAGCAGCATCGTCGTGTACAAAGACGACGCGTATTTCCTCTTCAACGCGTGTGATGAGAACAAGTGCGGCATCGACAACTGGGCCATCGGTACCAAGCGCGTGCGCGGAGCCGAAGGCACCTGGCGCGATGCCGAAGACGGCCAACTTGGTCGTAACGCCATCTCGCAAGGCTCGGTCGACGCGACAGTCGGTTACAACCTGCAAGTGCCCGCACGCGGCAGCGCGTACGTCACCAGCTGGATGGCTTGCGGCAAGAGTCACAGTGAAGTCAAAGCGCTCAACCAGCGCGTGCTGAACACCGGCCCCGATCGCATGATCGCGCGTACCGCAGCGTATTGGCGTTTGTGGGCCCGCAAAGACGTGCCGGGCATGGAGAAGCTGCCGGCCCGCGTGGCTGACATGTTCGTGCGCAGCCAGCTTGTGCTGCGAACGCAAATCGATAACGGCGGCGCGATCATCGCCGCCAATGACAGCGACATCACGCAGTTCGGCGGCGACCACTACTCATACTGCTGGCCGCGAGACGGCGCGCTGGTCGCGTATTCGCTCATTCTCACGGGCCAGAGCGAGCTTTCGCGAAACTTCTTCCGCTTCTGCGCCAAGTGCCTCAACGGCAACAGCTACTTTCTGCACAAGTACACGCCCGCCGCGGAGCTCGCGAGCAGTTGGCACCCGTGGATGGTCGAAGGCCAGCGCGTGCTGCCCATTCAGCAGGACGAAACCAGCCTCGTGCTGTGGGCGCTCCGCAAGCACTTCGAAACCTTCCGCGATGTCGAGTTCATCAAGAGCCTCTACATCCCGCTGGTCGTGAAGCCCGCAGATTGGATTCTCTCCTACCGCGATGTGAACGGCATTCCGCATCAGTCGTGGGACTTGTGGGAAGAACGCCGAGGCATTCACACGTTCACTGTCGCCGCGACGATTGGTGCGCTGCGGGCCGCCGCACTCTTCGCGACCGACTTTGGCGATCTCGATCGTGCACAGCAGTATCGTGAAGGCGCCGACCGCATGGAGGTCGCGATGAAGCGCTTCCTCTGGCATCCCGAGCAGAAGCGTTTCGCGCGCATGGCCACGCCCTTGCCCAACGGCCAGTATCGCCTTGATATGACCAGCGACAGCGCGAACTTCGCGCTCTTCGCTATCGCCGGCATCAGCGTCGAAGATCCGCAGATGCTCGCCGAAGCCGAAGCGATGCAGCAGCGCCTCAGCGTCAAGACGGGCGTGGGCGGCTACGCCCGCTACGAGCGCGACTACTACCACCAGATCGAACGCGATCGCATTGACCAAGTGCCCGGCAACCCGTGGGCCATCTGCTCGCTGTGGCGTGCTCAGTATGTCATCGCGAAGGCTCGCAACGTTGAAGAGCTTGAAGAAGCACGCGGCTTGCTCGAATGGTGCGTCTACCGCGCCGAAGAGTCAGGCGTGATGGCTGAACAGTTCCATCCGCACACGGGCGACCCCATCAGCGTCAGCCCGCTCACGTGGAGCCACGCGACGTACGTGATCGTTGTGCTCGAGTATCTCACCAAGCTCGCGCAGCTCGAGAAGGCCGAGCACGACCACGCCGTGAGTGCACGTTCGCTGACGGATGAGCAGGATGTCGTCAGCACGCGGTAGTGCACGCGGCACAGGCGGCCACGGTTCCGCTGAACCGGCAAACGCGATTTCTGATGCACGTGTTCAACCACTTCGTGTAACGACAACGGCATGCACGCACGCTCCTTGCCAGGTGCAATGCGCGTCGCGCTACGCTTGCCTGCCGTGAGAGCTGAGACGATCCGCCACAACCTGCGCTGCTCGACCATCGACGGGTTGTTCTACATGTTCATGGTCGGTTTCGCGGAGACGTTCTTTCCGCTTTTCGTCCTCACCATGTTCGGCAGCGAAGTCGGCAGCGGCCTGGTCGCCACCGTACCGCTCATGCTCGCGACCATTCTGCAGTTGTTTGCGCCGCAGATGGTGCAGCGCGTGCGAAGCTACAAGCGAGCCGTCGTGGCGTGCGCGGTCTTGCAGACAGTGGTGTGTCCGCTGCTCGCCGTCGTCGCACTCATTGGCAGTGCGCCGATGTGGCTCATCTTCGCGCTCGCCGCCGCGTATCACGCCGGTGCAATCGTGGGCGGCGCACCGTGGACGGCGATGATGGGTGTGCTTGTGCCAGGCCCCATGCGAGCCGCATTCTTCGCGAAGCGCTCGCGCGTGCTGCAACTGGGCGCGGTTGTCGCCATCGTCGCTGGCGCGGCATTGCTCGACAGTGCGCCGCGCATCGGTCCGGCACTCGCTGAATCACTCACGTGGTGGCCATGGATGAGCAACGCCTGGCAGACCCGGCCCACGTTGGTGTGCTTTGCCATCCTGTTCACGCTCGCCGGCGCAGTGCGAGCGGTCAGCGCGTGGTATCTGCACAAGCACATCGAGCCTCCCAACGTCACTGCGGGCCATCGCTCGCTCAGCGTGCGCGAAGCGTTCGCGCGACTGCGCCACGACGGTCGCTGGCGGCTCGTTGGCGTACTCGCGCTCTTCAGCTTCGCCATGATGATCGGCTCACCCTTCTGGGCGGCCTACGTCAAACAGGTGTGCGGGCTGTCATTCCTCGAATGGGCCGGTCTGATTGTCATCTGGTATCTCGGCAAAGCGATCGCCGTCAGTTGGGCCGGCGAACTCGCACAGCGACGCGGCAGGCGGCGACTGCTCGTCTACGCAGGCATCATGATGACCCCCGTGCCCGCGTTGTGGGCACTCAGCACTGATCCCATCTATCTCGCCATCGCGCAGATGATCGCCGGCATGACCATCGCGACATGGGAACTGGGCGTCATGCTCGCGACGCTCGAAGCGTTCGACGAAGACGAACGCACCAGTCTCCTCAGCGTGCACACGCTCTCGCAATGGTGCGCCGGCACCGGCGGCAGCTTCGTCGGCGGCGCAGCGCTCGAACGCATGGGCGGCACTCACGGCGCATTCGCCGCGATCTTCATCGCCTCCGCGCTCGCGAGAGGTTTGGTGACGCTGGTTCTGGCACGCACGCACCGATCAGGATTGCCCGTCGCGAGGAAGTGAGTCATTGACGCTGCGAGCGGGGATCTTGGATCCACCGCACTTCGCCCTTGAGTTTGTCAATCGGAATGTTCTGAATCTCGCGAATGGGATAGTAAGAAAGATCGTCGTACCGACGGTTGTACTGGTAGGCGCTTGTGGTTTCCTCCAGCTTGTCGTAGGGTCGAGAGGCGATCAGTTCGGTCAGGGTGGGCGGCGAGGTGCGCAAGTCGTGCAATGTCAGAACAGCATCGAAGATATCTTCGGGCCATTCCAATGCGATGAACGTGCCTTGAGACCCATCCTTTTGCGGCACGAAACTGAATGTGATGGGATGGGCGTCGTTTTCAACCTGAAGCACAGACGTTGACGCGACATCGATGAATGCGCGTGATGTTGTCGTGTCGACGCGGCCGCCGAAAGTGGCACGTGTGAGCGCGAGCGTAAGTGATTCAAGCCAGGGGGATCCGTGTGCGGGGATATCGCCAATAGACCTCCACTCCGACTGCCACCACTGATCGCTGCTGAAAAAGATGGAGGTTTGGGAGCCGGCAAAGGCGAAGTCCGCGCTTGTTCCACCCCACCACATCGCCCCCACGTGCACATGGCTGAACACTTCGGGTTGTGAAAATCGCCAGAGATGCGGCACTCTGACGTAGGCTTTCTCTCGCCACAAGACCAGACGAGGTGCGAGTACGTCTGAGACCATGGTGGTTTGGTGTTCCGCAAGAATCTCAGGTATCTTCGCGGCGAGTTCGTCATCGCTGTAACCCCGATCAAACGCTTCTCGGCTCCACATCGCGTCCGCGACGTGCGGGCATTGCTCAAACGCTGCTCTAGCAAGCGGGCCGCTGTTTGCCAATACACGAATCTCGCGTCGTGGATCAAGCTGAAAGAGCGCCATTGCGACGTAAACTGTATAAAGCATGCGAACCCTCCGATCAGTTCGACGCAATATGCGGTGTGCGGTTCCGTGTGGTGAGCTATCAGCGACCGTTTTGCATTGCTGGTCTGTGTATCCACTCGCCCCAGTTTGCAACGAATGATCCATCATGTCACATGCACATCTGCCCCACACGCCCTACGCCCCGTCAGTCGGATCGCTTGTTGCGGCTCAAGCATTCCATGATGTCATGCGGCAGCGGCGCAGCGTGCGCATGTTCTCGCCGCGAGTCGTGGATGAGGCCGTCATCCGAACATGCATCGCGGCGGCGGGCACCGCGCCGAGCGGTGCGAACAAGCAGCCGTGGCGATTTGTCGCCGTACGAGATGCCAGTGTCAAACACGCCATTCGACTTGCCGCAGAGGCCGAGGAGCGAGAGTTCTACGAACGGCGAGCGACTGACGAATGGCTTGCCGACCTTGCTCCACTCGGGACCGATGCGACCAAGGAGTTTCTCGACATCGCTCCGTGGCTGGTCGTCGTCTTCAAGCTCATGAAGACTGATCCGGATGCAAACGGCAAACAAGGCAAGGTCTATTACGTCGATGAGTCGGTCGGTATCGCAACCGGGCTCTTTCTCGCGGCGTGTCAGCATGCGGGGCTCGCGACCCTCACGCACACACCCAGCCCGATGGGGTTCCTGAGCAAAGTGCTCAACCGGCCCCAACACGAGCGTCCGTTCCTCTTGATTCCTGTCGGCTACCCGGCGGACGGTTGCACGGTGCCCGCCATCACGCGGAAGTCGCCACAAGACATCTGTGTCGTCGTTTAGACGGTGTGCGCCCAAGCGAACCAGCGTTCGTTTTTCCGAACGCTGCCATCGTTCTAGCCGATAGGTGGTATACTGGGGGTGTCCGGCGGGAAGTTTCGGGCCGAATCGCTCGTGGAAAGTGCCACCGCATGATTTCGCAGACAATCGAGTACGCGCTTCGCGCGATGACGCACCTGGCCGCACTCAAGTCGGACGCGAGCGTCACGAGTGAGACCATCGCCGAGCGGACCAAAGTGCCCAAGGGGTACCTGTCCAAGATACTGCGTGACCTCACGGTCGCCGGGCTGATCAACTCGCAGCGTGGCCCCAACGGCGGCTTCTCTCTCTCACGCCCGTCGTCGCAAATCTCAATGCTCGACGTCATCAACGCCGTCGGTCCCATCGAGCGCGTCACCAAGTGTCCGCTGGGCAACCCTGCGCACGTCAAGCTGTGCCCGCTGCATCGCCGGCTCGATGACGCACTGGCCAGCATGGAGCGCGAGTTCGCTCGCACCAGTCTCCACGAGATTCTGGAGTCAAATCGAGCCGCGACCGGCGAGTGTCAAACGCTCGTCGCCGTGAGCGTGAAGAAGACGTGACTGCTCGTTACGGGCACGCGCCGCCCGCGAGCGTGTTGAAGAACGCAATCACGTCCTGATCTTCCGGAAACACCAGGTTGTTGTTGAAGTCGATGTCATTGCACGCCGCGCACGACGCGCCAGCCAGCACGCTCACGAAATCGATGACATCCTGATCTTCCGGAAAGACGCCGTTGTTGTTGAAGTCGATGTCATCGCACGTGCCGTTGGCAGTTAGCGTGTAGTCGCCGCCCCAGCGCTGCGTCTTGGTCACGCGCAGCCGATACACGCCCGGCGTGATACCCGTGGTGAGACTGACCGACGCGGTGTAGACGCCGTCGCCGTCTGCATCAGCGGGCTGGGCCGTGCGAAGCACCGTTCCCGACGGGCTGAGCAGCGCAAGCGTGACATTGCTGCTTGCCCACACGCCGGCTTCAATCGATGCCGAAATGGGCGTCGCAAACGCAACCGGCAGGTTGAAGAAATCGGCATCGTCAATCAGTCGCAACGTGTTGGGCGCAGCGATCGGCAGATTCACCGCCGTCCCCAGCGTGTCGTTGTCTTCGTACGCATCATCAACCGGCGGCCCGTAGCGACTGACCAGTCCGTCCTTGTCGCCTTGACTTAAGCTCGAGCGATTGCCCATGAGATTCTGCTGCGACTCATAGCCCGGCTGCGCCAGAATCGTCGCGCACGACACGGCACAGCCGCACGTGGAGCCGGCGGGGCAGCACGTGGAGAACGAGCAGTCGTCATACAGCATGATGCTTTGGAAGTCAAAGGCGTTGTGAGGCGTCGCGGTCGAGCGAATCGTGAAGTTGCCCTCATATCCCGGCTGAATGTTCGCCGTGACGATCGTCACATACGTCTCGCGATCGGGCCGCTGCTGTTCGTGCCACACGCCCAGCGCGTGCATGAACTCGTGACAGATGATGTAGCGCGAACTCCAACTGATCATGTTGAGATTCTGCGCGCCGCCGGTGCGACCGACCGCCGAGCTGTTGCCCGTGCCGTTGCGCACATTGATGTACGCCGTCTGTGTAGTGCGAGGAACAAATCGCACGCCGCAGAACGTCTCAAGCTCGTTGAGCGCGATGCGCGTGCGATCACGATTCTGCTGCGTCACGTCCGCCTCAAACTGATAGTGCACAATGCCATTGGGCCACAGGTTGGCGTTCCACAGCGTGCGCGGCACAAACTGCTCGGGCAAGTTGCACGCCACGATCGGGTCCGCACCGGGCTCCCACGGTTCAGGAAACAGCGGATGAGGTGGCGGCGTCAGTTGCGCCACCTGTGCCATCGCACAGGAAGCGAGGCTCGCGAGTGAAATGGCACAACGCAGCGGGGTGGTCATGCAACACCATACCACGCCCTTGCCCGAAGCGGTTGCAGTGAACCCCGACAGACCGAGAAATCAGGTCGACTCGACCGGAATTGGCGGTCTTGTCGCCGGGCGTTACGGGCAGGTGCCGCCACCCAGCACGTTGAACAACCCGAGAATGTCGTAGAACTCCGGGAAGACGCCGTTGTTGTTGAAATCGATGTCATCACACGCCGGCTCGCTGCAGTCACCGCCCGCGAGAACGTTGAAGAAGTCCATGACGTCCTGGTCTTCCGGAAAGACGTTGTTGTTGTTGAAGTCAATGTCGTTGCACGCAATCGACGTCGTGAGCGTGTAGTCGCCGCCCCAGCGCTGCGACCGACTGACGCTTACGCGATACGTGCCCGCCGCGTTGTCAGTGGGGGAGTTGACAACCGCCGTGTACACCCCATCGCCATCGGGGTCTGTGGGCAGTGCGGTTTGCAGCACAATCCCAGTCGGGCTCAGTATCGTGAGTGTGACATTGTCCATGCTCCACACGCCGCCCGTGAATCGCGCCGTGATCGGCGTCCCGGACGTCACCGACGGCTCGAACACATCCACCTCGTCGATCAATCGCAGTGTCTGCGGAAATGTGATCGGCAGCGCCCGAGCCGTCGCGAATGTGTCATTGTCTTCAAAGCCGTCATCGATCGGCGGGCCGTAATGCGCAATCAGTCCATTGCGATCGCCCGTGCTGAGATACGCGCGATTGCCCATCACGTTTTGCATCGCCTCGTAGCCGGGCTTGGCGACGAGCACCGCGCATTCGAGCGAGCACGCGCAGCTGCCCCCCGCCGGGCAGCATGTGCTGAACGTGCAGTCGTCGTAGCACATAATGCTCTCGAAGTCGAAGTTGCCGAACATGATCGGGTAGTGCGCTTCATGCGTCAGGAAGTTGGACCAGCGTCCGGCCTGAACGTTGGAGGCCATCACGGTGACGTACGTGTCGCGATCAAAGCGCTGGTGCTCGTGCCACACACCCATCGCGTGCATGAGTTCATGACAGACGATGTACCGTGAACTCCAACTGACAAGTTGGAGCGGCTGCGACAACCCACCACGACCGATGAACGCGCTGTTGCTCGTGCCGGCTCGGATATGGACGTACGAAGCTTGATCGGTCCGCGGAACAAATCGCACGCCGCACGTGGTCTCCAGTTCGTTCATCGCGATGCGAGCACGCTGCCGGTTGATCTCCACGACATTCGCGTCGAAGACATAGTGAACGATGCCGCCTGGCCACGTCATGTCGCTCCCCCAGTGCGCACGGAGTGCAAATGGGTCCAACGAACAAGCAATCACAGGGTCGCCGCCCTCCTCCACAGTTTCAGGAAACAGCGGATGCGCAGGCGGCGGGTTGAGCTGGGCAATCTGCCCGCTCGCGAGCGTCGCAACGACCGATGTCAGCAACAGGAACGCAAGCAGTTTGGGGTGCATCCTGAAAGGTACGAGTACTGCACTCAGTGCGCTGCTTCAATTGTGCCAGTTCAAACAACTCTTTGTTTGCCGCGTGTAAGTGTCTTTATCGCAATAGTTTGTGTTTTGCAAACTATTCCCCGAATGTGCAACCTGCCTCGGGGCCTGCCGGTAGACGAAGGTGGCACGTTCGCTCCTCACGGACTGCCTCTCTTTCGCCGGCCTGCAGGCTGGTGCGCGTTGGCCTCCTATCGGGGGCCAGGGGGTCCGCACCAGCCTCAGGCAAGGCGGTTGTATTCAAGTGGTTTCTTGGCTGGTCTCACAGCTTTGTCGGTGTCGATTCGCGCGTCGCCGCGAATAGCGTGCAATATGGAACGCGATGTCGAGCTCAACCTCATTCAGCGTGCGCTGGCGGGCGACCGCTTTGCGACCGGTGAGCTCATTCGCGCTCAGCAAGGTCCGCTTTACGCCTACATGCTCCGCATGTGCCGCCGAGTCGACCTCGCGGAAGACGTCACGCAGGAAGCCTTGTACAAGGCCATCAAAAATCTCCACCGCTACGACGCCCGCTGGCGCTTCAGCACATGGGTCTTCACTATCGCCCGCCGTTTGTGGCTGAACATGCAAGACCGCAAGTCGCCCGCGTACGACAGCGACCTGATGGATGTCATGCCCAGCGTCGCGCCCGTCTGGGGCCTGTCGGGCTGGGCTCCCGAGCAGCGCGACGGCGCGGCGCAAGCCCGGGTCGTGATCGAGCGAGCCATGGACGCTCTGCCCGACGTGCAGCGTGAAGCCGTGGTTCTGTGTCATCAGCTTGGCTGGCCGCTCAAGCTCGCGGCCGACCTGATGGGACTGCCGGAGGGCACAATCAAGAGTCACCTGTTCCGCGCACGGGGAACACTGCGCGAACAGTTGGCATCGTGGTACGCGCGCGAACATCGCGCAAGACAGCGCGATGATGAACATGAGCAAGAAATCGAGCCTGACGCGACATCTGGTGTCAGGAAGACAGGCGAGAGCGGATTGATTGCGGATGATGCAGCGGACAGGGCGGGGCATGTGTCGCGAAGTGCCAGGCGACACAGGCAGGCGGATGATGGGACGAAT
>DATGWV010000140.1:0-9852 GCA_035299305.1 Phycisphaerales bacterium
TCTTCGGGGAAGACGCTGTTGTTGTTGAAGTCGATGTTGTCGCAGCCAGCTGTGTGCGTGATGGTCATCTGGCCGGGGCCTGACTCGCTGTTGAAGCCTCCGACGCGGATCATGTAGCTTTCCCCGGCGGGTGCACTGAACTGCACGTAGGACGGCCGCGACAGTCCAGGCTCGCAGATGTCTGTGCTGTCGTCATTGCACGCCACGAGAGCGAGCGGGTTGGCCGGGCAAGCCTGCTGCGTGCCCGTGTAGACGTTCACGACGGTGTCAAAGCTGCTGCCGCACGTGTTGATCGTGATGACGCCGTTGCTGGGCGAGATGTAGCGGTACCACACGTCCTTGCGAGGCGTGCCGCACTGCGAACCGGCGAGGTTGCTATCAGTCGCGGAGCAGGTGTTGAAGGTCGCTGTGCCTTGGCCGACGGTGATGGCGTTCGAGCAGTTGTCATTGCTCACGCCGTACGAGATGAGGTTGCGAAGCGTGAACTGCCCCTTGGCGCCGTTGTAGCCCGAGACACGGATGAGATACGTTTCGCCGCCCGTGAAGTTGAAGCTGACGAGGCTCGCACGGTTGTTGGGAGCAGCAAAGGTGTGATCGTCGTTGCACACGATCGTGTTGCCGCTGAAGAGCGTGGGGCAATCGCTGTGCACGCTGAGCACGGTGTCGAAGTCGCTTCCGAACGTATCGAAGATTGCGTTGCCATCACAACTGGGGCTGAAGCGGAACCAGACGTCAGGACCTTGCGCCACGTTGCCGCTCGAGCCGCTGCCACACGTGGTGACGGTCCCGGTAGAAGCCGTCGCGAACTCGGTGCATCCGACAAAGTCAGCATTCTGCGTGACAGTCATGGGCATGGTGCACAGGTCGCCCGTCGCTTGGCTCTGTTCCATCGTCAGGACGTATGCAGCGCCGCGCTCGGTGATCACGCCATCATCGTCACTCGCGTCGCCGATACCGATGACGCCGTTGCGAACCGCGAGGGCGTTGGCGAAGCTGCCACCGGCCGGCGCATCCTGATCGCTGATGGTCGACTGATACTGCCAGCTGCCGCTCATCTTGCTGAAGACATACGCCCGCTTGGTCAGGGCTTCGCCCACAACAATCTGCAGATTGTCAGTCGCGACCGTGGTACCAAACGCGCCACTGGCGACCGGAAGCGGCGAACGTAGCTTGGCGACGAAGTTCCAGGCGTTGGTCGTCGTGTTGCGTTCGAAGATATAGATCGCACCGCCATTGGTTGCAGATTGGACGAAGCCGCCTTCCTGCAGCGTCATGTCTTCACCCGGCGCTCCAACGACGAGGACATCGCCCGAGATCGCGACCGAAGCGCCGAAGTTCTCAAACGCTTCGGGGAAGGGAGGACGCACAGTCGTGGGCGACGCGCTCACGTTGCCGTTCGCCATGCGTTCAAAGATCTGCACTTTACCGTGATCATCGGGATTGCCCGGCTCATCGGCGAAGGGAATGCCGACCGCGGCAAACGGCGAGTTGGGCGACATCGCGACGCTCGTGCCGCGACGATCACCAGCTTCGCCGCCGTAGTCGCCGCCCCACACGTGGAAGTTCTCCGTCCACTGATTCGTTGCGGCATCGCGAACATAGAAGTACGCCGAGCCCGTCTGGCTGCCCGACCAATTGTGCATCGGCGCACCAACCACGGCCCAGCCGCCGCCAACGTCACTGATGGCGACACTGCTGCCGAACTCAGCACCCGCAGGCGAGTTGGGTGCGAGGATCGTGACATCGGTACTGAGCAAGTACGATGTACTGCCGGTCGGCCGACGCATGATGCGAGCGCGGCCTTGGCCGCTGTTGTAACCGGGCGCACCGACGATGAGGTAAGGATCAGCAAGACCGATCGACGCACCCATGCGCTCACCGGCCTGGCCGGTCGAGTTCCACGCGGCGGTCATCGTGCTCCAGCCATTGATGCGTTGAAAGATCGAGAATCCGCCCGCGTTGTTACCTGCACCCGGAGCGTCTTCGCCCGGCATGCCGACGGCGAAAAGCGGCGCGTTGGAAGGGCCGCCGAACGACATGGCGACAGACGCACCGAAGTTGTCGTCATTGAGCGGCGACGTGCCGAGCAGCTTGGAGACGGGATTACACGTCTGAGCGCACGCGAGGCCAGCGGTGAGCGAGAGGGTGAGAGCGACGGAAGTACGAGCGAGCATGATCTATTCCTTTTCGTGTGTGTTGCGTTCTGATCTGTCGCGAGCGATCGCGACTCCACTTTCCACGTACTGCAGTGCGATGCACCTCGCACGCGCGGCTAGGCAAGTGGCGAGAATTTCTTGCGTATCACGCAACGGCTCACACTGGGCGCGTGCAAATGCAAACAGGCCGACGCTCGTTGTCGTCGGCCTGCTGCGAGGAGGCATGCACGCGAGCTGATAAGGGAATGTCAGCGACACACGTGCGGCCTGCAAGGATGTGGATGCGTTGATGGACGAACTCAGGACTGACACGTCTCAGAGAAAGCGCGAAATGACCGCGAGGAAACCAAGCGTGAGAAAGCCCGCGATGATGAACCACGTGGGATTGGACGAGCGTTCAAGGCGTAGAAATCCGCGTTGTGGCAGCGATGAATCGGCATATGCCTTGACAGTCGCTCCCGGCACGTACTCACGAATGTCTTCGGCGGCACTTTCCCGACTTGCGTAACTACGGACGATCACGGTGGGATAGAGCATGTCGCTCTCGTATCGCACGCCGCGGAAGGTGTAAGCGAAGCGAACTTCGGGAAGGTGTGTCGTTGTGCTGTTATCCCGCAGCAGCCGCATGTCGGTGTCGTTGGACTTTGACGTGCGGACATCCGCCGAAAGGATGATTGCCTCCACCGGTACCGCTGTCGCCAGTACGCGACGCTGAATGAAGAACTCGCGCGTACCCACGTAGAGCAGCATGATTCCGAGGCCGCCAAACATGAGTACGAAGATGCCGAGCATGATGTAGTCAGTCACAGTGCGTTTCCTTTCGCGACGACGGAGGAATTTGGGTAGCGGCATCGGTGTTCACTCCGGCTGGTAACCCAGCACTGCGGCGATCTCGGCGCGGTCTTCGTCCTGGCCCGATGAGTAGCGGTCGGCTTCGTCCTGCGTGTGCGGATCGGGATAGGCGCTGAGGCGATACTGCACCGCACGGTTGTAGAGTTCGAGTGCGCGAGGCTTGGCGGGATTGCGCTTCCCGTCACGCTTCACCTGCTCGCGAAGCGCCTCAACGAACAACTGCGACAGCGCGGCCCGACCCTGACCACTGTCGTCGGCCGAAAGGACGACGCGAGCGGCCTCATCAAAGTTGTCACTCGCAATGAGCGGACGTGCGAACTGCACCGCAGATTCGCGGGCCTTTGCAAGTTTGCGGGCGTAGACCTCAGCTTCGTCCTCGGGCGGCGGCAGGTTTGCGTCGTGCTCGATCAAGTCGATGTGATACTCCGGACCATCTTTCTCGAGCTTGACGGTCGGACCTTTATGGTGCAGCAGTTCGACGGAGTGAATGCAGGCTTCGAGCGTGCTCATGTAGCTTGGTTCAAGCTCGCGCGGACACATCGCGTGCGCGGTCACGAAGCGGCCGCCATCCTCAAACGCGACGAAGCTCATGACCAGTTCCGTGCCGTCCTGCACCTGCAAGCCCGTCGCGATGATGGCCGGATGGTTCTTGCGAAGACCGCCGACATACGCCGGGCCAATGCTCAAGAGCGTGATGCCGAAGTGCTTGCACAGATACTCGAACCACTCGCGCACAGTGCCGTCGCTGTACGCGGGCCGACCGGCGACGGCGATGAGCGCCATCGCGACGGGCGAAGCGGTCAGCATGAGCGGCGCGGAGACGTGCGGTTTGTCGAAGTCGTAGTCCTCGCTGGGCATGGGCGCCTCCACCAAGCCCACGGGCATTTTCATGCTGAAGTCGAGGTTGGCGAGGCGGTTGGTGAACGTTTTGCGGGGAAGTGACATGAGAGACTCCGGAGTGGATCACCACTCGATCTTGACAAGGATCGCGACAACCGTGATGACGACAACCACCGGCACAAAGCCGACGGCAGACGCCGCCGCGTGCTTGCGCTGCACCATGAGCCATACGGCGACGATGAGCGAAAGCAGCTGGACAGCGACAATGCCCCACATCATCCATTTGCCCTGACGCACATGAGCCTCGTTGGCATTGGCGAGGCCGGCCATCATGAGGACCAGCATGCACAGCGACGCGAGCATGCCGGTGAGCGATGCGATGATGGAGAGGACGAACTGAAGCATGACACCTTCAGTGCGATAAACCTCGCCCGCGCGGCTGGAAACAGGCCTTGTCAATTCCGGTATACTGGGTGCATGTCAAGCGACGACCGCAAGCACATCACGCTCTTGATTGACAACGCCGCAAAGGGTGATTCCCACGCCGCAGCGGAGCTGTTGCCGCTCATTTACGACGAACTGCGCAAGCTCGCCGCGAGCAACATGAGCAACGAGTCCGGTCGCGGCGCCGGGCACACGCTTCAGCCGACAGCGCTGGTACACGAGGCGTACATGCGGCTGCTGGGGCCGGAAGGGGCGGACAGCACCGCGTGGAACAGTCGCGGACACTTCTTCGGTGCAGCGGCCATCGCGATGCGGCGAATTCTCATCGAGCGTGCCCGCGCACGCGGCAGCATGAAGCGCGGGGGTGATCGCACTCGCGTCGACTTGGACGACAACGCTGTCGCGGCGGCTCCCGATGACAGCGCGAAAAGTGACGAACTCCTTGCGCTCGATGAAGCTCTTACACGGCTGGAAGCGTTGGACGCTCGCAAAGCACGGGTGGTCATGCTGCGTTACTTCGCGGGGCTTTCAATTGAGCAAACGGCAGCGGCACTCGATGTATCGCTCGCGACGGTCAAGACCGACTGGGCGTTTGCACGGGCCTGGCTCAGCCGAGAAATTGAGAAGTCGCGCGACTCATGATCGCGTTGGTGGAGGCTTGGGCGCACCTGGTGCCGCCGCTCCTTCCAGCATGACATCAGAAACTATCTGGAGAGCCTGTTGCCATTCAGAGGCAAGCTGCGGCGTCCACTTGCTGCCCGCCGCGTCGCCCATGCACTCCAGCAGCAGGTCGCACACCAATGGATAGTGCTCAGGCTTCGCGCCATACTTCACGTGACGCGCTCCCATCGCCTTGAGCTCTTCGCGGAGGCCATCCGGTGCTTCGACGTGCCGCACCACAGCCCGCAGTGAATCCATGAGTTTGGTTTCTTGAGCACGAATGTCCGCCGGAAACAAAGGCCGAACGCCCGGGTATCGCTCGAAGAGCTTGGCATAAAAGATGGTCGTGAGCCGCGAACCGTCCGCGAGCAACGCGTCATAACTGCCGCGCAGCCGCTCCGCTGCCGCTTTGTCAATTGGAATATTGCTCCATTGCGGCAGCTTTCCGGCGAGAGGATGGCGGGAAATACCCATGCTTCAGACTCAATGCGAAATCGTCAGACGCGCGGCTAGAGGAATCGGCACATTGTACAAATTTCTTTTGTACAGGCTACGCATGTGACCGGAACTTGCACGATGTCGTACCCTTATGTGGGAGGTCCATGGAGTCTGACAGGTTCCAACGCGTCATGGAGGCGTTTGAGCGGGCGGCGAACCTGCCGACGTCAGAGCGCGACGGATTCTTGCGCGAGTATTTTCCGAGCGACGCGGACGCACGCCAGGAAGTCGTGCAACTTCTCCAGCACCATGATGGGACCTCACACGCCGTTGCCACAGCGGCGGGACTCGACGCGGCCTCGACACTGGTGTCCGAACAACGCGAACCGGTGATGCCGCCGCTGCGAGGCGAGTATCGCATCGTGCGAACGATTGGCGAAGGCGGCATGGGGATTGTGTTTGAAGCCGAGCAGGCGTTCCCGCGCCGACGCGTTGCCGTGAAAGCGCTGCGCCCGGGTTATGCCAGCACGAGCATGCTTCGCCGCTTTCGCAACGAAGCGGAGTTTCTCGCGAAACTGCAGCATCCCAACATCGCGCAGATTTACGAGGCGGGTGTCGCGGGGCCGGATGCGCCGGATCAGCCGTACTTCGTCATGGAGCTCGTGCGCGGCGATTCGCTCACCGCGTATGCACGCAAACACGATCTCGGTCCCGCAGAGAAATGGCGACTTCTGTTGCAAGTGTGCGACGCCGTGCAACACGCCCACCAGCGCGGCGTGATTCACCGCGACCTCAAGCCCGCGAACATTCTCATCAACACCAACGGCGTCGCAAAGGTACTGGATTTCGGAATTGCACGCGCCGCGGAGACGGACGCAAACCAATCCCAAGCGACTCGCGAAGGTCAGCTCATTGGCACGCCGAGCTACATGAGCCCCGAGCAGCTGCTCGAAGGCGACGTGAGTACCGCGAGCGACATCTACGCACTGGGCGTCATCGCGTACGAACTCTTCACGCATCGGCTGCCGATCGACTTGTCGACTGCACCGATTGCAAAGGCCGCAGCGATTCTGGCGGATGCGCGCGTGCCGCCTGTCTCACAGTTCGATCGGTCCCTGCGAGGCGATGGCGAGACGATTATCGCGAAAGCGATGTCGAGCGACGCGAAACGCCGGTACGCGAGTGCTGAGGCGTTGGCCGAGGACATTCGCCGCATGCTGGCCGGCGAAGCGATTCTCGCACGCGGCGATTCCGCCGTGTATGTGCTCGTCAAGCAGGCAAAGCGATACCGCATGGCCGCAGCGTTGGCCGTGCTGGGTCTAACAGCCCTCGTCGTGTTCGCCATCATCGCGCAGCTGAACGCGCGAGAGCAGGAACGACTCGCGAAGCTCGCGGACGCGGCTCGTCAGGAAGCCGTGCGGCAGCGAGAAGCAGCCGACGCAGCAACGCAGGAAGCCAATGCCAGCAAAGCAATGGCGCAAAGCGCCGAACGCGTGGCGTTGGAAGAACTCATGCAGGCCAACATCGAGCGCGGCCGCATGGCCGCGACGACGCGCAACCTGCCGCTCGCGGAAGACACGCTCTGGTCGGTGTATCTGAACAATCCCCGCAGCCGCACGGCGTTTTGGGCCATCTGGGACATGTACCGCCGCAACGGCAGCCAGTGGACGACGCAGCCCATCGGATGGCCATCGCGTGCTGCTGCATCGCAAGACGGCTCCGTCATCGTCGCAGTCGCCGACGCCGCTGTGCGCGTCATCAATCCGCACACCGGCGAGGTCGAGCAGATTCTTAACAACCTGCCCAGCGCGCCTGCCGGCGCGGTTGCTGCTTGGCCAGACGGATCGCGAATCGCCATCGCACTGGCTCGCGGCGGCATCGCGATTCGATCACTCGATGGCGAGTCAGAACCGATCTCGCTAGGCAGTTGGGAAAACAAGCCTCCGCTCGTCAGATTGATCACCGTCAGCGCAGACGGTTCCACTATTGCGGCCGCTTGCAACGACAAGACGATTCGATTCTGGGATGCACGCACTGGCGAGATGAAACGAGTCCTCTCGCTCGAGTTGGTCGCCGCCACGTTGGAGTTGACGCGAGATGGCTCTCGGGCCGCCGTCGCGATGGCAGTCGGCGGCGGCGTTGCTGTGCCACCCAACGCAACAGCGGTATACGACCTGAGGTCTGGCGAGGTGATCTTTGACCTCACGCCTATGCACACATTCGGCTCCGCAGGCTTGCGATTCTCCGCGGATGATCGACTGGTATATCTAGACTCGGGCGACGCGCGGCTGGTCGCGTGCGATATGGCCAGCAAGCAACAGGTCTTCAACCGCAAAGTGCTTCGAAGTCGCATCCTCTGTCACATGTTCTCGCCCGATGGTTCGCGTCTACTTCTGGCTGATCGCGAACGCACGGTTGTGATCGACGCATACACGGGTGCCGAGATTGCCGTGCTTCCTATTGAGCGATACGGCGCGACGACTGCCGCATGGACATCGCCGGAGGACATCACGGTGCTGCTGTCAGACGGCGTCGTCCGCAATGTGACGATTGTGCCGGAACCGGGAACGACGCGACTGACCGGTTACACCTCCTGGTGCTTCAGTGTGACGATGTCGCCAGATGATTCGCTCATGGCTTTCAGCATCGGAAGCGGGCTCATCGAAGTTCGTGAGATGGGATCGATGCAGACGCTGGCGACATATCAGTTGCCTGGCATCAGCCAGCGCACGCGCGGCATGAAGTTCTTGCAGGACAATCGGACGCTGGTGATCGGTTCACAAGATTCAATCGTGCGCGTAATCGATGCGTGGTCCGGTGATGTGAAACAGCAGTTTCCTGCCATCGTCAGCGAGATTTACGGGTTTGATATCAATCCACAGGAGACGCTGTGCGCAGTGGGACATTGGAATCGCCGAACGGCGATCTATGACCTGCGGACAGGTGAGTCGCTGTGCGAACTGCCGATTGGCGAGAAACGCGTGGACGGCTTGGCGTTCACGCCCGACGGCACGACGCTCGCGGTGTGCAACAACAACTTCAGCGTGACTCTTTGGGACGTGGCAAGCAGTCAGGTCGTCGGACAACTCACAACAACGGCCGGGCCGTGGGCGGTCGCATTCAGTCCCGACGGTTCAACCGCATATGTGACGACCTACAACGGCACACTCGAGGTGTTCGACGTGCGCACGCGTCAGCGACTGCACGTGATGAAGGGACATCCGCGCCTGATTCCAGGCCTCGCGCTGTCGCGTGATGGCACCACCATTGCGACCGGCGGTGAAGACGGCTTTGTACGGCTGTGGGACGCTGCCACGTTGCGGCCGCTCGCTTCGTTCAGCCCTTCCGCGGCGGAAGTCGTTTCGCTTGCGTTTACCTCGAACACCGACCGCATCGCCGCCGGAGTCGCCAACTTTGAGTTGGTGATGTACGACCTCCCTGCGGACTCTCGCCTTGTTGATGCGCACAAACAGCGGTTTACCCGGCGGAAGTAGCACTTTTTTCGCATTGTCTCAGCCACAACGACCGCAGCATCGCGGCAAAGCGTTCGCCGTACGCCCGCTCATCGCACAAAGCCGACGCGAGCAGACGATCTCGCAGCGAGGCGTGCAGTGTCGCGACACGAGGTCGTTCCGCCGCAAGATCAGCCGCAATGCGAACGTAGTCTTGCGGGCTGGTCGCAATGAACTCCGTCAGACCAACAGCTCGCAGAAGACTGACTCCAACTCGCGATACATGCCGATCACCAGCGAGCGTGATCACAGGCGTTCCCATGTATAACGCTTCACAGGTGGTTGTGGTGCCGTGATACGGGAATGTGTCGAGAGCGATATCAACGTGGCCGTACATCGCAAGATGCTCGGCGCGAGAACGCGTCGCAGGCACGACTCGCACGCGGTGCATCGGCAGACCCCACGCGGCCAATCGCCTGCTCGCATCTTCGAGCGCATTCGACTCTTGCAAACCGCTCGCTTTCAGCAGTAGCGTGGATGTCGGCACGGCTTCAAGCACACCTGCCCACACCTGAACGATCTCACGATTGAGCTTGTGCGCAGCGTTGAAGCTGCCGAACGTGATTGGACGCGATGAATCGCGTGTCGGCACGGCGGATGCCTCAATCGGCGGTGAATAGCACAAGAAGCACGGGTCGAGGCAAAAAAGCGACTCCATCGCATCGCAATCAGCATCGCCCGGGTCAGTCGCACTATCAACCACGCGAGCATGAATGCGTGCTGTGCCGCACGTATTCGGATAGCCGATGGCAGTTACTGCGACAGGAGCCGGCTGGTGCGCAAGCGTGCAGACGCCCAGCGTATCGGTCAGTCCCGCAAGCTCGATGGCGATGTCGATGTTCGCGCGCAGCACGCCACGTGCGATCTGCTCAGACGATTCGTGGGGCATGTGTTGCCACGCATGCGTGTGCTGACGCAACCGCTTCGTCATGGAGTCTTCCACGCCCCCT
>DATGWV010000141.1:0-5493 GCA_035299305.1 Phycisphaerales bacterium
GGCCTTTGTAGTTGATGGCGCCGACGCCGGACGTGCTGGTGATGAGTTGGCCCGCGCTGTTGCGGATTTCGAAGTAGTTGCTGAACTCGCTGGGAGAGCCGGTGCCGCCCAAGCCCAGTGCGCCGGTGATGGTGACGCGGCTGGCGGTGTCGAGCGTGAAGCTCATTTCAACGAGGGATTCAGAGTTGGCTGAGCAGGCGGCGTACCCGTAATCATCGCTAACGTAGCCGTAGGCCTTGCCGGTGAGGTGAAAGCCATTGGCGGTGAGGGTGGAGTTGTGTTCGACGCCAACGGTGGCGCTGCTGCTGTAGCCGGGGGCAGAGCCATATTCGTTGAAGGTGTAGGTGCCGGGGCCGGCGAGCGAGTCGGAGTTGGCGATGGAGTAGGCGTACTCGTCGCCAGCGTCAGTCCAAGCGGTGCCGTAGGAATTGAAGTCGGCGTAGTTGTACGAGATGCCGGCGAGAGCCGAGGCGGCGGAAGCGACGAACGAAGCGAAGGCTGCAAGAAGGGTGCGCATGACAATGCTCCTGTGGGTCACGCGCTTGCACGCCCATCTCGTTTGATCGATGCGAGCGAGTGACGCATACATCGAAGCGCGCGAGAGCTTGCACGGCCAGTGGCCGCGAGCAAACTTCATTGAGTCTTTGTGATGTGGAGTTCGCTGAGTGGAGCGATGCGCAGCGAGTAAGAAGTTACGCGTTCTCGACGGTGTTCTTGATCTTTCCGATCTGTTCGATTTCGATTTCGACCGTGTCGCCTGGCTTGAGGAAGACTGGAGGATTGCGCGCGAAGCCGACGCCGCTGGGGGTTCCGGTGAGGATGAGCGTGCCGCGCATGAGGGTGTGGTCTTTGCTGAGTTCGTGCACCAGGGTTGCGACGGAGAAGATCATGTCGCGCGTGTTGCCGTCTTGCGTGGTCGCGCCATTGACGCGTGTGATGAGGCGGAGGTTTTGCGGGTCGCGCACTTTGCCTGCGGGGACGATTGCGCCAACGGGGCAGAAGGTGTCAAAGCTCTTGCCGCGGTAGAACTGGCCGCCGCCGCCTTCTTTCTGCCACCAGCGAGCGGAGACGTCATTGGCGACGCAGTAGGACTCGACGCAGGTAAGAGCCTCGGCGAGCGGGACGTCCTTCACGGGGCCGCCACCGGGTCGCGTGCCGATGATGACGCCCAGTTCGCCTTCGAAGTCGACCTGCGGTTTGTCTTGGCAAACTTTGGGAATGCGGATGATGTCCCCATCGCCGCAGAGGGACGCGAGGTTTTTGCTGAAGACCATGGGGCGCGTGGGGATGTCGGCGCCTTGCTCTTTGGCGTGCTCCGCGTAGTTGCGACCGATGCCGAGAATGCTGGTGATGGGCATGGGGCAAGCGTACCCGGGCGGCACGCGGGGATGAGACGGCACACACGGCACAACCCCACCACTGTCACCGCGTGCGAGCAGGCGAGGTGGGCGTGATTCGCAGTCCGTTCAGCATCGGGGGCGCGAAGTGCCGATATCTTTCGCAGCATGGAACAGCTTTCACCCGTCAATGACTCCGGCGTGACCGATGTCGCCGCTCCGAACACGCTTGCGTCGATCGTCGCGACGATCGGGCCAGCGAGCGATAGCCCGGAGAATGTGCGCAAGCTGATCGAGGCGGGCGTAGCGGTGTTTCGATTCAACTTCTCGCATGGCGACTTTGCGGCGCACGCGAAGCGGCTGGCGACGGTGCGCAAGGTGAGCAAAGAGCTGGGCGTGCAGATCGCGTGTCTGGGCGACTTGCAGGGGCCCAAGATTCGCGTGGGCAAGATTCCGGCGGGGCTGGGCGAACCGAGCCCGAGCGGCGGCGGGCTCGTGGAAGTCGTTGCGGGTGAGGACGTGGTTTTCAAAGCTGGCATCACCGACGCGTTTTATCGCGAGGTGGACAAGAGCAAGGATGCTGATGGGCGCGAGCTGGTGCTGCCGCTCACGTATCAGCAGTTGGTGTATGAAGTGGAGCCGGGGCACAAGGTGCTGATCAATGACGGAGCGATTCGGTTGCTTGCGGTGGAACGTGATCGCGAGAAGGGTGAGCTTCGCTGCCGGGTGCGCGTGGGTGGCAAGATCAGCAGCAACAAAGGCATCAACGTACCGCAGAGTGAGCTGTCGGCGCCGGCGATCACGGATCGCGACATGGAGTGCGTCGCATGGGCGGTGGCGAATGAGATGGACTGGCTGGCGCTGAGCTTTGTGCGGCGTGTGGATGAAGTGATTGAACTCAAGCAGCGGATTGCAGCGATGAATCATCCGGTGACGGGTGAGCCGGCGTGGATTCCGATTGTGTCGAAGATCGAGATGCCGCAAGCGGTCAAGAACCTGGAGGCGATCATCGAGGCCTCGGACGCGGCAATGGTGGCGCGCGGCGATCTGGGCGTTGAGATGGACATTGCGAAGGTGCCGGTTGTTCAGAAGGAGATCGTGGAGTGCTGCCGGCGGCGCGGAAAGCCTTGCATTGTGGCGACACAGATGCTGGAGACGATGATCGACAACGCGGTGCCGACGCGCGCGGAAGCGAGCGACGTGGCTAACGCGATCTTTGACGGCGCGGATGCGGTGATGCTGAGCGCGGAGACGGCGACGGGGAAGCATCCGGTGCTGGTGGTGGAAACGATGGCGCGAATCGTGGCGGAAGCCGAGCAGCGCATGCGCGAGAAGGAATGCAACTTCATGGCGCCGAGCCAGTATGCCGATGCGCATCGCTCGACGGCGGTGCTTGCGCAGGGGGCATGGCTGGTGACGCGTGAGATGAACGCGGCGGCGGTGGTGTGCTGGAGTCAGGGAGGCGGGACCGCGCGGTATCTGAGCAAGAACAGCTTTCACGTGCCGATCGTGGCGTATACGAGCGACGAAGCGACGGCGCGGCGGATGAGCTTGTACCGCTGTGTGCTGCCCGTATGTTGCAAGCCGCCCGGGCGGGGCACGCTGAGTGACTGGAATGTCGCGCTCGATGATTATCTGCGAAGCCGGAACATCGCGAAGCGCGGCGACATGGTTGTGCTGGTTGCCGGGCGGCCCTTGGGGCATGCTCGCAGCAGCAACACGCTTGCGTTGTACAAGGTGGGCGAGCCGACGACGGGATATATCGGGCACTGAGTTGCAAGACGCGTGATATCAAGCGGCCTAGCGCGGCACGACGGTTGGCGCGGGTTCGATGACTTCAACGCGATTGGTTCGCAGATTCCAGCGGACTTGTTTGGCGCTCATCGGCGGGTCGTTCGCTGTACCGGCGACATCGACGAGGACGTTGCCTGCGCCTTGGGCGTCGAAGATGTTGGCTGCGGGGTCGTAGGAGAGCGTGGCGGCGGTCATCTCGCGGCCTTGGTTGCGGGCCCACACGCCACCACTTGCGAAGACGCTTTGCAACTGAGCCGCGTTGGCGGTCTGCGATTGACTGAACGTTGCGCGGAGCAACTGCGTCTCGAGTTCGGCGGGCTGTTCATCGGCGGATGCGCGATAGATCATGCGAACGCCGTCGTGCATCGTGGCGACGCCGGCGGCTTGCTCGAAGTCGGCGTAGCCGTTCCATGTGAACAGCGCCTGACCGGCGGGACCGGCTTGCGCGGGGTCGAAGGTGGCGCGGGTGCTTGAGGGTGTTGCTGCGCTTTCACTGGTGACGAGTTGACCGGCACCGCTGGCGCGGAGCATTTGCTGAGGAACGTCGGCGCGGATCGTCGGACTGCTGAGGGAGAGCAGTCGCGTGCGCAGAGCGGGGTTCTGCTGGTCATATCGCTCGCTGCGGACTTGCGCGGGCGTGCCGGTCGCGAGAATCCAAAGCACATCGCGATCACCCGCGGGGGAGACCATTGAACCGGCGACGCCGGTTGCGGGCTGCGGCGCGGCACCATCGCGGCGCGGGGCGAGGGACATTTCGATGATGTTGGCGCTGGTCGTATCGCGCGAGGTTGGGCCTTGTGTCACTTCGACGCGAGCGTCGCCGTCGAGCTTGGCGAGGCCGGTGGTGTCGTTGAAGGCAAATGACTGGGTCCAAGTTGCGAGCACGCTGCGCGGAACCTCGCCGTTTTCGGCGTCTTCGCGGGAGCGAAGCGAGCCGGTGCCTGATGCGAGAATTGTCTTGGCGAGTCCGTCCAACGTGATGGTTGGAGAGGCCAGTTCGTTTGCACGCTGCACGAGCGTTGCGGGGGAGCCGACGAGTACGGCGTGCTGGTCGCGAGGCCTGGCGATGAGTTTGTCAGCGTTGGCGAGCACCCCGTCGCTGGTGGTGACGACGACGCGGGTGGTCGCGTCGAGTTGACGAGCTTCCACTTGGCCGCGATCGTCGAGGCCGAGCGCGGCGTCGAGTGATTCGGCTTGCACGGTTGCGCCTGCGGTCACGCCGTGGACTGTGCCTTCCGCGCGGACGCGCGTGGGTGACAGGTCTTTGGCGGCGATGTCAAAGTCGATTGCGATGGTTGAAGCAGCGAGCGAGTCGGCGGGCTTGTCGGGCTGCGCGATGGTGGCGAGTTGTGCCGAGCCGAGCATGCGCAGCAGTTTGAGCGTGGTTGCTTCGCCCGGGGCGATCTGCGGCGAGGCGAATGTCGCGACGACGGTGTCGGCGGCGAGCGTGCCTTGTTCGAGCGTGCCGCGTACGTCGCCCAGAATGTTGGCGGCGAGGAGTCGCGCTTGCGGGACGCCGTCAGGCTGCGCGGGGGGCACAACATCGAACTGGGCCTGGTCGTTCCATGTCAACTGCGCGACGGTGCGGTCGCCGTTTCGCTGCAGCATTTCGCCGGCGCTCAGCACGCGAGCGACGCCGGTGGCGAGATTGGCTTCGACGCGTGAGCCGGCGACGATGAACTGGGCGTCGTTGCGTGTCGCGGTGAGGCGGGCGCGGCTGTCTTCGCCGCTGGCCATGGCAACTTCGCGGCGAGTGGCGGCGTATTCGAGTTGTCGGCCAGCGACTTCGACACCTTGGGCCGGTGCGGCGAGTTTTGCGTCGGTGTCGCCTTCGGCGAGGACACGAAGGAGGAGGTCGTCGCGTTGCAACTCGATGGGTGGTTCTGCGGTGCGACGGACGTCGAGCGGTCCCGTGAAGGCGAGGGTGATGGCGGTTGAAGGAGTTGCGGAAGTGATGTCACGCGGAGTGTTGACATCAGGTGTGGTGGGCGGAGTGACAGCGGCTGCGGTTTCAGTCGCGCGCGGGCTGGGCGTAGTTGATAGCGGCGGCGTGGGCGCGGCTGTTGATGTTGAAGTTCTGACACGGAGGCTTGTGCGATCAGGGAGGCGGTGATCGACGGTGCGGGCCCAGGCTTCGAGGCGGTCGCCGGTGAGCGTTTGGCCGGCGCGGGTGATTTTGACGTCGCCTTCGATGGTGATGGCAAAGAGGGTTTGTTGCTCGAGGTCGAGGGAGGCAGGACCACGAGCGGGCTCGGCTTCATTGTCGATGGCTGTGACTGGTTCGCGCGGTGTTGAGAGCGGCGCGGTGCTTGCTGGTGGAATGTTGGAGAGCGGGGCTGCCGGCTGGTCGGTCGGAGCTGAG
>DATGWV010000142.1:0-5813 GCA_035299305.1 Phycisphaerales bacterium
GCCGGAGAACAAGGACCAGAAGGTGCGGGAACTGCAGGCGGGCGGCAAGCGCGTTGCCATGGTGGGCGACGGCATCAACGATGCACCCGCGCTGGCGCAGGCGGATGTTGGCCTTGCCGTAGGGACCGGGACCGACGTTGCGATGGAGTCGGCGGACATCACGCTCATGCGTGGAGATCTCCGCGCCGTGCCGCAGGCGATCGCCCTTTCCCACGCGACCATGCGAACGATCCGTCAGAACCTCTTCTGGGCGTTCATCTACAACGTCGTTGGAATCCCCGTCGCCGCTGGCGTCCTATTTCCGTTTACCGGTTGGCTGCTCTCGCCGATCCTCGCGAGCGCCGCGATGGCGTTCAGTAGTGTGAGCGTGGTCCTCAACAGCCTGCGGCTGCAAGTCTGGCAGAAGCTCTAGCTGGCGAGTCTCGGTGACGAGTAAGCGGGCATGTACGATCGTCCTCATGGGGCAAGCGAACAGTGGCGAACGACTGCAACTTTACCTGATGCGCACACAGGCTGAATGACGTTAACAATCATCCATGCGAGTTCGAGTCTTCGACAGCGACGGCGTCTTCCGGGGAGGGCTGCTGCCCGTTTCAACGTATGACGCCCTGCGCTTCCGTCGCTGGCATGCGCCACCGCATCCTCACTTCGACGAGTTTTTGCTGGATATCGCAGGCATCGACGAGCCTTGCTACGACAGTTCGTGGTTTCGGGTCTACATGTCAAAGCACCCGGACATCGAGGGTGTCGGCAGTGACAAGTTCGATTCCAACTCGTTCGCCAACAGGTTTTCGCTTGGCGAAGCACGAGACTGGCTGATGCGGTACGGCTACGCGATCCCGGCGGACCTTCGCGAGTTGTGCTCGACGACCGTGACAGCTCATGGAAGTTTAGCAGCCGAGTCGCCGCTCGATCCATGGGCGCCATACTTGCCCGCCCGGTGGTTCAAAGATCAGTTCGGGATTCCGCAGGAGCGGTTGCGTGCAGCGCACCGCGCTGGTCATCTTCGTGCGGAGAAGCAAAGCAAGCGCTACCTCTACTCGGTGCGCGATGCCGCAAGGCTTTGGCCAGAAGACCACATCGTGCTTCCTCCGCAGCAAAACGCAGCGGCTAATCCCGGCTGATCGCGGTGGGTAACGGCTAATTGCACGACGAGTCATTCGACTTCGTGACAAGCGAGCTGCTGCTTGGTAGGGTGATGCTCCACAGAAGGAGATCATCCGTGAAACTCACTCGCCTTCCGATTGCTCGCCTCAAGCCCGCCCCGTACAACCCGCGCGTCGATCTCGTGCCCGGGCACCCCACGTTCGAGAAGCTGCGTCGCAGCATCGAGACGTTCGGCAGTGTCGAGCCCATTGTCTGGAACCGCCGCACGGGGCACGTGGTCGGGGGTCACCAGCGCCTGAGCGTGCTCAAGCACCTCGGTCACACGCATGTCGATGTGGTGGTCGTTGACTTGGATCTGTCTGCCGAGAAGACGCTCAATCTCGCGCTCAACCGGATCGTCGGCGAGTGGGACGAAGGCAAGCTTGCCGAACTCCTCAAGGACCTCACTGCCGATCCGTCACTGGACATCGGCCTCACCGGCTTCGACGGCACGGAGATCGACCACGTGCTCGCGAACGTCGCGACTACCGCCGGGCTCGCGAACGACGATGCGGCGTTCGACCTCGCGGCCAATCTGCAGACCGGGAAACCCGCCATCACCAAGCCGGGCGAGTTGATCGTGCTCGGCGATCACCGGCTGCTATGCGGGGACTGCACGGTCGCGGCAGACGTGCAGCGGGTAATGCACGGGCAGAAAGCGGTGCTGTTTGCGACCGATCCGCCGTACTTGGTGGACTATGACGGCACCAACCACCCGGGCACGAAGTCGGGCAAGCCGAATGCGAAGTCACCGGGCGCAACCAGCGTGATGGCGTCGCGTGCGGCATTGCCGTCGATGCGTGCCGCGAACGCGCCAAAGCCACGCACTCGTCCCACGAAGAACAAAGACTGGAGCGGTACGTACGGCGTGACGTGGGATGACGCGGATGCCAACACCGACCTCTACGACAACTTCATCGCAGCCGCCGTCGAGCACGCGATTACTCCCAATGCCGCGTGGTACTGCTGGCATGCATCGCGCCGGCAGGCCATGCTCGAAGCGGCGTGGATCAAGCACGGGGCCTTTGTCCACTGCCAAATCATCTGGGCGAAGAACCGCCCTGTACTCACACGCACGTGGTACGCGTGGCAGCATGAGCCGTGCCTCATGGGATGGCTGCAGGGCAACAAGCCTCCACGCGCGCAGCGCGATGTGCTGAGCACCGTCTGGCATATCGACACCATTCCCAACGGCGAGCAGCGTCCGGACCACCCCACCCCCAAGCCGCTGGAAGTGTTCGAGACTCCCATGAAGCAGCACACCAAGCCGGGCGATATCTGCTACGAACCGTTCGCGGGCAGCGGCACGCAGATCATCGCCGCGGAGAAGCTCTCTCGCCGCTGCTTTGCACTCGAGATCAGTCCCCACTACTGCGATGTCATCGTTAGGCGATGGATTCATGCGGTTGGGCCAGCGAAGGCGCCGCGTGAGCTCGTCAAGCGCTACGCGGTTCCGGTTCAAGGCGCGACTGTCAAGGCGACTGGCAAGAAGGCGGTGCACGCATGAGCCGACCACGCATGCATTCATCGCAGGGAAGCGGGGAGTCTCATGCTGTGCCGACAGTGCACGACGACACGGGCGGCATGGAGCGGTCACTTGAGTTGCTCGCCAAAGTCCGTGCAGGCACGCTGTCCGGCAAGATGCTCGGCGCAACCGAGCGCCAAGCTCTGGTTGCGCTGTTGGCGGCGGACGGTCTCTCGGGACCCGAGATCGCCCAGATCCTGCAGGTGTCGGACCGCACCGTGGAGCGTGACCGCCGCGACATTCGTGATCGTCACGCGTTACCGCGTGACCCCAAGCTCGTTGAACAAATGGCCGGGCGCATTCTCGCCGAGGCGGAGCTATCCATCCAGCGCATCCGGCGCACAGCCCGTGAACGCGAAGTGGACCCCGCCGTCAAGATCGATGCCGAACACCGCTGTTTCCAGATCGTCGACTCGGCGGTCGAGAGATTACAGAAGCTGGGCTATCTCCCGACGGCGGCAATGCGCGTGCAGGCCGACATCACGCACCAAGCAGCCGACCTGCCCAGCGCCGAAGATCTTGAGAAGCAGGTGGCCGGGCTGCGCGAACTCGTGTCAGCGACCGGAAAGCCTGATCCGGCGTTGCTTGAGTCCATCAGCAGCATGTCCACCGCGCTGACCAGAGCGCGCGTGGCGACGCAGGTCAAGCACGTGTCCAACACGGCGGCTGCTCCTCACACGCCGCGTTGAACTTCCATGTCATTCTGTCCGTGGTCCGTTACCTCACGCGCGTCATTGCACGTCTACCGAGAGGACACATCGTCATGCAGATCGCCCCCGAGTACATGCCCGCGCTCCAGCGTGAACTCTCCGCCCATCGTCGGCGGATCGCTTCGACTTCACCGCAGCTCTTTGCCCGCATCTATCTCAGCAGTGCGTTCATCGTCGCGCCGTCGCGCATGCACACGGAGATCTTCAACTGCTTGCAGACCCTGCATGAGCGGCGCGGCAATCACGTCGCCATCGCCGCGCCACGCGGGCACGCCAAGAGCACCGTTGTCACGCTGGCGTACGTGCTCTGGTGCCTGCTTTATGGCGTTGAGCCGTTCGTAGTCGTAGCGTCGGGTACCGAACAGCAGGCCGCGCGGTTGGTCGAGCATGTTCGCGTGCAGCTTGAATCCAACCCGCTGCTCCAGCAGGATTTCCCAGAGCTTGCGGATGTCCGCCGCATCACGCCATGGCGCAAAGACACGCTCAAACTTCCAGCTCGCTCGGGTACCGGCAGTCTGCTGATGGCTTTCTCCAGTGGTCAAAACCTCCGCGGCATCCGCTTCGGAAAGCACAGACCGACCTTGATCGTCGTGGACGACATCGAGGACAAGCAGAACGTGGTCTACGAAGAGCAGCGTGCCAAGCTCAGTGACTGGTTCCACAGCACGCTGCTCAAGGCTGGTTCGCCCGACACCAACGTCATCGTCGTCGGCACCGTGCTGCACCACGATGCGCTGCTCGCAAACCTGCTGGACGGCGCCAAACGCCCCGGTTGGCTGACGTTCCGGTATCAGGCCGTGGAGCGTTTCTGTGATCATCCCGAGCTGTGGGATCAGTACAGCGCCATTGCTTCAGGTCAGCAGCCGTATCCAGCTCCGCCTGCGACCGGCGGCCAGTGGGGCGAGAAGGGTGCGAAGCAGTTTCTGACCCACAACAAAGACCAGATGGCGAAAGGTGCCGTCGTGCTCTGGCCCCAGCAGTATGACTATGACCATCTGATGCACGTGCGCCTGCGCGAGGGCGAAGCTGCGTTTCAAGCAGAGTTCCAGAACCAGCCGCTGGATCCTCAGGCGTGCGTGTTCGCACACGCGAAACTGCGCATGTGGGACGATATCGCGCCGACACCGGAAGACCTGCTGCGGAAGTTCAGCCCTGGATATGGACGGATCAATGGCGCGTTCTACGGCGCTTGCGATCCCAGCCTTGGCAACGATCCCCATCGCGGCGACTACAGCGCGATCGTGATTCTGTTTGTGCCCGATAGTGACGATGACGAACGCAAGACCAAGTACGTGCTCGTGGCCGATATCGCACGCCGTACGCCCGATGAGACGATTGCCAAGATCGTCCAGTACGCCCGTATCTACAATTTCCGCCGATTCGGTGTCGAGGGCAATCAGTTCCAAGAGCTCATGATTAATGATCTCAAGCGTCGGTCGCAGCAAGCCGGAACGCACATTACGATCGAGGACATCAAGAGTCGCTCCAACAAACAGCAGCGCATCATGGCCATCGAAGCCGAGGTGAGCCAAGGCCTGATCGCGTTCACCCGGCGACACTCGCTGCTGCTCGAGCAACTCCGCACCTTCCCAGGCGGCAAGTACGACGATGGACCTGATGCGATGGAAATGGCAGTGGCCATGGCAAACAAGCCCAGCGGTTGTTGGTGGGGACCGATTCTCTAAGCATGCAGGAGTGAGATCAGTCGAACACATGGTGACCTTTGGTGATGTGCACCGCGCTGGTGACGGCTGCATCGCCTACTTCCTTGGCGATCAGGCGACTCTGAGGAATAGCACGCGACTGCGGCACATCAGCGATCGGGCCAGGAACGGGGTGGTGTTGGTGTCGCCCGATGGGGCGATTGTCAGCGTGCAGCACGTTCCGCCGAAGCGTCGGTGGCGGGCGCTCTAGACGGCGCAGTATCGGTGAGGCTACAAGAACGAACTGCGTACACGCCTGTCTTCGGCTCGAACTCGCGGGCGAACTTGTCCAAGACAGCAGCTTGCGGGATGCGTTCCTGCTCGAGCCGCAGGCCTTGCCTGTCACAGACATCGAGCGCGTCCGCCTCAGTCGGGGTCAGGTGCGCCGGTCGTGCAGCGGTTCGGCGGCCACTGCCCGGGCCGGTGAGATGTCGGTATCGCTCGAGCGTCTCACGGTCCATGAAGATACTGCTGGTGGCAGCGTAGATCGCGCGCACCCGAGACAGGATCTCGAGTCCCTCGCGATCCAGATCCCCCCAGTACCACACGCGCGCATGCTGAAGCCACTGGACATACCGCAGGAGCGACACCCCATTCCCCAGCCCACCGATCGCGATCGCTCGGGTGCACATGGGCAGCGTCATCAGATTCACACGGTTCTCCACGATTACCGCGTTGATGCCCCGTATATCCCACGCGCCGAGCGTGTGCAAGGGCACGGCGAGGGCG
>DATGWV010000143.1:0-33780 GCA_035299305.1 Phycisphaerales bacterium
CCCGCCACAATTTCTGTCATCCCTCACCCAAACGCAGGTATATCCAATCGTGCCCGCCGCCGACCCCGCCCAACCCCTTCAAACCCCGCTCTGCCCGCGCTGCGACTACGACCTCGCCGGCTCCTTCGCCGCCTGGTTCCCAGCCGCCGACACCCCCGGTGCCGCCTGTCCCACCACCGGCACCTGCACCGAGTGCGGCCTCTCCTTCGCCGCCGCCGACGTCCTCGTCCCCGCCCGCGCCTCCTGCCCGGGCCTCTACGACCACGCCACCCACAACCGCCTGCGCGCCTTCATCACCACAAGCCTCTGGATCATCTTCCCCTGGGTCTTCTGGTCGCGCGTCAAGATGCACCACCGCATCAATCTGCGCCGCATCGTCATCCCGCCCCTCGCCCTCATCGCCACGCTCTTCCTGCTCGACCGCATCATCATGGTCGCCGCCCACATCCTCGCGACCAAATATGGCCACGCCATCAACTTCATCGGCACCGGCCCGCTCGACATCCCCGCATGGTCCTCGGGCCACCCGGCCATCGCCGCCGCCTTTCCCTTTGTCATGAACGTTGGCAGCGGCTTCCGCGCCGGCCCCGGCACCTTCATTGGCGGCATGATGCTCGCCGCGAATCTCATGTGGCCGCTGTTGCTTTTCGTCCTTCCGCACACCCGCAGCACCGCCCGCATCCGCAAGCAGCACATCTACCGCGCCTGGGCCTACTCCTTTTGGCCCCTCGCCGCGATCACCGTCTTCATGACGCTCGCCTTCGCACTCGATCTGCTGGTTTATCTGGAACTAGCCACCGACTTCACGCGGCAGATCCGCACAATTGCGTCATACATCTCCATCGCCTGCGCCTGGAGCGGTGTCGTCTACGTGTTCCATCTCGCGGCGTGGTGGTCCTTCGCCCTCACCAAAGGCTGGCGCATCCACGGCGGCTGGTGGGTCGCCATACTGCTCTCGTTCACTTCCCTCCTCGCGGCCTTCGCCGCTTTCGGCAGCATCGGCATCTTCCTCGCAGACCTATGACGCCACGCCTCCCCGAATGCCCTCGCTGCGGCTACGACCTCCAAGGTCAAATCGCCGCATGGCATCCCGCAGGCGACACACAACCCGGCGCCGCCTCCCCGACCACCGGCACCTGCAGCGAATGCGGCCTCGACTTCGAATGGCGCTTCATCCTCGTCGAAGGTCTCGCATCACCCAAGTGGTTCTTCGAAACCACGCGGTCGCACCGTTTGTCTCGCTTGATCGCGACGGGCGTCCGCGTGCTGAATCCTCGCCGCTTCTGGCGAGCTGTACTCCTCGAAGTCAGCCCGCGCCCGCGTCGTCTGTTCATCTACGCGCTGTTTCCTCTCGTCGCGCTCTTGCTCATCCACGCCCTCGTGCAAGTCGCTGGCACAACCATCCTCTATCTCAAGAACCCGGCGTGGATTCCCAACGCGAATCCTCAGTCATCTGGTTCACCGTGGTTCGAGTTCGCCCGAGGCATTGCGGCCTACGCCGACGCTGTTCTCGAAGTCCCGCGAGTCGCGCGATCGAAGATGTGGGTACAAGTCGCGCTGGCCATGCTCATCATGCCGCCACTCATGCTTCTCTGCCTTCCGTGGACGCTTGCCCGCAGCAAAGTCCGCCCCGCGCACATCCTCCGCGCATGCGCTTACGCCCTCACGCCGCTCTTCTTACTCATCATCACGTCCATCATCATCTCGACCATCCTCGCAATCGAAAACGCCCTCAAAGTCCGCGGCCCCTGGTGGAACGAAGCCTTCTACCTCCGACTCGACCCGCTCCGCGAAACCTATTACGTTCGGCAGACCGCCGTCTTCAGCATTCACTTCTGGCTGCTGCTCTGGTGGCTCGTCTACTGGCGCAGCGTCCTCAAACACGGCTGGCGCATGAGCGACTACCGCTCAGTCTTCCTCGCCCTCGCCATCCCCAGCCTGCTCGTCTTCGCCATCCTTGCCTGCTTCACTCCCGGCGCGTTCACTTGGGCCGTGTAACGAGCACAAGCAAATTCAACTCACCTTCAGCCCCGCCATCGCCGCGATGACATCCGCGCGCTCGGGCATGCTCGGAATCGCGCCGTGTTTGGTCGTCGCCAGACTGCCCGCGACTGACGCTGCGAGGACGGCTTCTTCCACGAGTTTGTATTCGTTCGCGTCACGCTTCTTGATCGCTTCGTGCACCGCGGCCCACCACGTTGCCAGCGTGCCGCAGAACGCGTCGCCCGCGCCAACGGCGTCGATGCTCTTCACGTTCGCGGGCGGCACCCGGCGGGGGCGGCCCTTGTGCGCCAGAATCGCGCCATGCGCGCCCAGCGTCAGAATCGCAGTCTGCGGGCCAAGGTCAGGCAGGCGCAGCGCGAGCCGCGCCGGGTCCAGATTCGCGTCCAGTCCCATGATGCGCGCGGCTTCGCTCTTGTTCACCACCAGCACGTCCACTAGCTTGAGCATGTCCGCCGGCAGCACACGTGCGGGCGCGGCGTTCAGAATCACTGCCCGACCGCTTCCCTTTGCGATCTTCGCCGCGGCGATGACCGCTGCGTTGGGAATCTCCAGTTGCAGCAGCAGCACGTCGGACATCTCAATCTTGCCGCGATGCTGCTCGACGAGTTCAACTGAAACTTCCGCATTCGCGCCCGGTGCGACGACGATGGAATTTTCGCCACCCTCCGCGACGGTAATGAGCGCGAGCCCGGTCGCCGCCTGTGCGCGCGTGTCCACACCCGTGATGTCGAGCTTCTCGCGTTCGAGGGCTTCGCGCACCTTGAGCGCGTGCTGGTCGAGCCCGACGCAGCCGATGAGACTGACCTGCGCGCCCATGCGCGACGCGGCGACCGCTTGATTGGCGCCCTTGCCGCCCGCGAACGTGCGATAGCCGCCGCCCAGCAGCGTTTCGCCTGCCTGCGGAATGCGCGGGACGCGGATGACCAGATCCATGTTGAGCGAGCCCACGACGCAGACACGCGGCGTGGCCGATGGCGATTGATCCATGAGGGAGTTTAGAAACGGTTGCAAGGCAAGCGCGAAGGCGGCGCACGATTGCGGGAGAACTTGAAAAAATGCCGAATTTTTCCGGAGGAGAACTCGCAGCCGTTGCGCATATGCAGAATTTTCGACGATTGTCGCGTTATCGTGCTCAACCACCCCCGGGTACGGTTCCGATAGACACGGGGGACCAAACCCGCTGCCCATGTCCGGCATCTGGCCGATCGCTCGGCCCCGGCGGCAGCCACGGAGATTTGCACATGTCGAATCGCAAGACCATCGCTTCGCTTCTTCTCGCCGCCGCGGCCGTCACTGGCATCGCCATCGCGCAGGACACCACTCCCGCGACGACGCCCGCCGTGGATCCGATCCACAAACCCAAGGAAGTGATCCGGGACGCCGAGGAAGTTGCGAAGAAGAAGGCTGAGTACGCCAAGCAGGAGGCCGAAAAGGCCGCCAAGCAGGCGGAAGCCCAGGCCGGCAACGCGGCGGATGTGAACGACCCGATGGCGCAGTGGGCCAAGGCCAACATGCCCACGAAGGAACACGCGCAGCTGATCGCTGACATGCTCGGCGAGTGGACGGTTGAGAACGAAGTCGTCTTCGCTCCCGGCGCGCCGGCGGAAAAGAGCACGGGCACGGCGAAGTGTGAACCCATCTTCGGCGGCCGCTTTGTCAAGATGGACTATGACGGCGTGATGATGGGCCAGCCGTTCAAGGGCTTCAGCCTGTGGGGCTACAACACGCCCGCTGGCAAGTTTGAGAGCACCTGGATCGACAACAGCAGCGTCGGCATGATGTACAGCACGGGCGTGAAGCAGGCCGACGGCAGCGTGGAATGGACCGGCACGTGGACGGACCCCATCACGAAGGAAAGCAAGACCAGCCGCTCGGTGACGCGCATGGCTGACAAGAACACGATGGTGTACGAAGCCTACGACAAGACGACGGACGGCACCGAGTTCAAGATGATGACCGTGACCTACACGCGCGTGAAGGGCATGGGCGCTGAGAACACCAAGTAAGCGATTGGAACAACTGAAGTTTGCAGCGGGCGAGATGAGAGTCTCGCTCGTTGTGTTTTTGGGGAGTGATGGAGTGGGGAATGCGGCATTCGGCATTCGTGATTCGGCATTCGTGGTGGTGGGAGCGGGCGCGGCGGGTGGTTCGGGTGGCGAAGGGGGAGTAGGCATCAAGGCATTAGGCATCGAGGCATCGAGTTCGACGGCGAGGCACATGGCGACTTCGGGCTGGGTGGCCCAGCGTTCGATCTCGAACATGGTGAAGCGAAGCTCGCGCGCGAGTGCGAGCAGATCGCGATCAAGCTCGAAGTAGCGCAGCACGCGCGGCACATCGTGCGGCTGCAGGCAGGCGAGGTACGCGTCGGTCAGTTGCGTTGGACGATTCATGTGAGGCCCCTTTCGTGAGACGCGACAATCGCGCCTCTATAGAGAGGGGGGCCGAGGTGAGTTTGTGCGCGCGCACAGTGTCACTCCGCGGCGTAAGTGCTTGCGGCCACACGCGGCAGTATTTCGGCGGAAATCTGGCGGATTTTTGGGGCACCGGTTGAGGTGTTACGATGGTTACATGCACGAAGGGGAATCACCGGCTTCATCACGATCAGCGATTCGAGCGGGCCTCGGTGTGACGGCGATTCTGCTGGTTGCAGCCGCGGTGACTATGGGCGTTCTGTGGAGTCGTTCGCCGGCGAAACGGGCGGAGCGATTGCGCGAGCAAGCGAGTGCACTGATCGCGGACGATCCCGCGCGGGCGGTAACGAAAGCGACGGAGGCCACGCAGTTAACGCCGATGGATGGGGAGGCGTGGCACACGCTGGGCAGAGCGCACTTTGCGATGCGCGATTGGGAAGCAGCGTACAACGCGTTCGATACGGCGAACGTGCAAGGCGGCTACCCGCGTGCGCAGATGCGTTCCCACCTCGCGTACGCAGCGTGGATGGTCGGTGCGGAGACGAGCACTGCGGGCGACTTTGCGCGTGGGATTTCGTGGATGGAGAAAAGTCTGGTGGAGCAGCCCGATGACCCGCGGGCTGTCATCGCGATGGCTTCGATGTACGAACACGCTCAGCGATGGGACGAGAGCGTGGCGACCTACGAACGTGCAATTGCCATGGATCCAAGGCAGGCCTTCCACGGCAAGCATCTGGCTCGAGTGGCGGCGATGGCCTCGGCGATGGCGCGACTGCGTTCGGATTTCGCAGCAGCTGAGGACTTTCTGCGGCGTGGCGAGGCCGCGGATCCTGGCAATGCTCTCATTCTGGGACAGCACGCCGCGATGGCGCTGTACCGGAGCGAGTGGAAGAAGGCGTATCAACTCTTTCAACAGCTTGAGTCAGTTGATGCAACGCAGGGTCGCCAAGTTGTGGAAGGCAAGGCGTACGCGTGCTGGATGCTTTCAGTTGAGGCAGCGGAGGCAGGTGAGCATGCGGAAGCACTGCGCTGGATGAAGGAGAGTGTGGCGCTGCGTCCTGATGACGGGCGAGCGGTCATCAGCCTTGCATCGTGTCATGCCGAGATGGAGCAGTGGCCTGAAGCGATCGAGGCGTATGAGCGCGGGGTGAAGCTTGAGCCATCGGAAGCAGAGGGGCTGCGCGTGTACCGAGCGTTTGCATATTGGATGGGCTCCGTGCGAGCGAGTGAGGCAGCGGAACACGAGAAGGCGCTGACGCGGATGGAGCGGAGCGTGGCACTTGATGACACGCAAGGGCGAGCGCATCTAGCGCTGGCGATGTGTTATGGCAGTGTGCAGAAGTGGGTGCAAGCGCAGAGGGCGCTGGAGCGCGGAGCGCAACTCGGGGCGGACGCGGGTGAAGTTGAAGCGACGCGTGTGTGGCTGGAATCCGTCATGCCGGAGGACGGAGGCGTTTGAGCGACGCTCCGGACACGAGCACGCTCGTGTGCGCAGGGTGTGCCGGTGTCCCGGAGGGGCGCGCCACCACGATCAACCAAGCTTGCGGACGTCGCCGGTGGTTGTCTCGAGGAGGATTTCGTCGGCTTCGGTCAGGAAGAGGCCGTGGTCGACGACGCCCGTGACGTGATCGAGGTCGGTGGCGAGTTGCTCGACGTTTTTGCCGGTGATGTGCATGTCAAGGACGACGCCGCCGCCGTCGGTGATGACGACTTCGCCATCCATGTTGCGACGGACGATGCCCGACAAGCCGAGCGCGCGGAGGCGTTCGCGGATGCTGGCGATGCCGAAGGGGATGATGACGACGGCGAGCAAAGCCTTGCTGCCGAGTTGGTCGACGAGTTTCTCTTCGCTGGCGAGGTAGGCGACGTGATCGGCGACTTGCGCGACGAGGCGCTGGCGAGTGATTGCGCCGTGCTGGCCCTTCATCACGCGGAGGTCGTTGTCGACTTCGTCGCAACCGTCGAAGAGGTAGTGGACCTTCTGCACATCGGCGAAGGGGATGGTGGGCAGGCCAAGCTCGGCGGCGAGCTGATCGGTGGCCATGCTGGTGCTGACGCACTTGATGTCGAGGTGTTCCTGCTGGACGCGCAGGGCGAGGGCGCGCATGGCGCGGGTGCTGCTGCGACCGGTGCCCAGGCCCACGATCATGCCACTGGTAATAGGCGCGATGGCGGCTTGGGCGAGCTTGTCGTGCTCGGGGGCGATGACATGAGCTTTGCCCGTGGTTGCGCCAGCTGCGGCGTAGGCCTTGGGCATGCTCTCCTTCAGGCGGCTGGCGATGGGGTCAATCAAACTTGATTCCTTGTGCGAGTTTGAGTGTCTTGCCGAAGTGGACGGTGTTGGTCTGGCGACGCATATACGCCTTCCAACTGTCGCTGCCGCTTTCGCGGCCGCCGCCGGTGTCTTTCTCACCGCCGAATGCGCCGCCGATTTCCGCACCGCTGGTGCCGGCGTTGACGTTGGCGATGCCGCAGTCGGAGCCGGAGGCGGAGAGGAAGCGTTCGGCGCTCCTCATGCTATCCGTGAAGATGGAACTGGAGAGGCCCTGGTCCACGCCATTGTTCATGGCGATGGCTTCTTCCAGCGTCTTGAATGTGAAGACGTACATGATGGGGGCGAAAGTTTCTTCGCGCGAGATGGGCAGGTCGTTGGACTTGGGCGCGCGGATGATGGTGGGCTGGACGTAGACGCCGTTTTCGCAGCCTTTGACGGTGACGCGTGCGCCGCCGATGAGGACTTGGCCGCCTTGCTGCTTGGCGCTGGCGACGGCGTGGTCGAAGAGTTCGCCACTGCGGGCGTTGACGAGGGGGCCGACGAGGGTGCCTTCCTGCAGCGGGTTGCCGATGCGGGTGTGGATTTGCTTGTAGGCGTTCACGAGTTTGACGCAGACATCGTCGGCGATGCTCTCGTGGACGATGAGGCGGCGGGTTGTCGTGCAGCGCTGGCCTGCGGTGCCGGCGGCGCCGAAGACGATGGCGGGAATCGCGAGCGAGAGGTCGGCGTGCTGATCGACGATGGCGGCGTTGTTGCCGCCCAGTTCGAGCAGGCAGCGGGCGAGGCGGTTGGCGACGACTTCTCCGACGCGCTTGCCCATGCGGCAGGAGCCGGTGGCGCTGATGAGAGGGAGGCGGCGATCGGCGATCATGCGTTCGCCGACTTCGCTGTCGGTGCCGATGACAAGCGTGAAGAGATCGGGGTGGCCCATCTTGTCGGCGACGCGCTGGGCGATGGCGTTGCTGGCGATGGCGGTGAGCGGCGCGAGCAGGCTGGGCTTCCACACGGTGGTGTCGCCACAGACGGCGGCGAGCATGCTGTTCCAAGCCCACACGGCGTTGGGGAAGTTGAAGGCGCTGATCACGCCGATGGGACCCAGCGGGTGCCACTGTTCCATGAGGCGGTGGTTCTCGCGCTCGCTGGGCATGGTGAGGCCGTAGAGCTGGCGTGAGAGACCGACGGCGAAGTCGGCGATGTCGATTGTCTCTTGCACCTCGCCCCATCCCTCTTGGAGGATCTTTCCAACCTCGAGGCTCAGTAGGCGACCCAGCGCGTCTTTGTGCGTGCGGAATTCGTCGCCGATTGCGCGCACGAGCAGGCCGCGTTGGGGGGCGGGGATTTCACGCCATTTGAGGAAAGCGGCGTGGCTGCGCGCGACGGTGGCGTCGTACGAGGCGGCGTCATCGAGGGCGATGGTGGCGAGCGTCGCGCCGTCGACTGCGCTCTTGCAAATGTGTGTGCGCGAGGTGGGGAGACCCTTGGTGTTGAAGCGAGGGTCGGAGGAGATGCCAAGTTGGTTGAACAGCTGTTGTGCCATGTCGTCAACTTTATGCGCGGCATGGAGCGTGCCGATTTCAGGGGGTTGGGGGTTGGTTGCAAGGGGCTGCTATAGCGTTGGACCACCGCAAGTCACACTTTGTGGTGCCGTGATGAATGCATACTTGCGATGCATGAATATTCATATGCGATGGTTCTCTCCACGATGAAAAGGAACTCACAGTTCGTGGTGATTGCTTTCAATTCGCCACAGCACTGTGGGGAGCGTAATGTTGCGCGGACCGTGCCGGGCAGTTTCGTGCGGGCACGGTCATGTCAAACTATCGGAGGGGCGTTTCTGTTCGCGACCCACGGGAGTGAAGCATGCAGAGTCAGCATGGTGATGAGCTCGTCACCGCTTTGCAGCAGGTATTGACGAAGAAGTTAACGAATGAACCAGAGCTAAAAACTCTGCTTGTTGCACTTGCGCGCGTAGTTCTTGAGACTTACGGCGAAGAGCCGACGACGAAAAACAAGAGTGAAGCGCAGCCCGCGGAGCCGCCTTCGCAGCCAGCGGTGATCATCGCGAAGCCTGGCGAAGTCGTGCCGGGGAAGCCTCCGATCGTGGGGCCGCGTCTGAGTTCGGAGGGGATTGTGCCGTTGAAGATCGGCGGCGTGCAGATGCATCTGCGCGTGGAGGGGACGAGCAGCGATATCGCGCGAGCGCGGATGTCGGCGACGGAAGAGGCCGAGGCGAAGGGGAGCGAGCCCAAGCACAATACGGCGACGCCTGCGGATGACTTGGAGCTGCTGGAGCTGATCGCGAAGCGCACGGCGCTCAAGATGCAGGCGTGTGACGTTGCGAAGCAGCGACGCACAGCCGAGAAGACGGGTGAGGGGAAGGAACTGACGCGGCAGCAGACGCAGACGCTGATTGCGGAAGCCAAGGCGCTGCCGAACTGTTTTCTGTGGATGTTCATGCCCGGGCATGACATACCGGAAGACAATGTGATGGACATGATGCGCGATTGCTACGAGACGCTGCATCTTTCGGCGAAGGTGGCGAGCGTGTTTGTGGGGCAGGGATCACACGCGAATATCGCGCAGTTCACGCAGGGCATGAAGATGCTGGCGGAGGCGCAGAGCGGGCTGCGGTTGATACTCAAGCAAAGCTGGATGGAACGCGACGACGTGGATCAGTACGACGCGTTCATGTGGCTACGGCGCACGGCGGAAGTGCAGCACATATTTGTCGATCGCTTCATGCGGCTGGATGATCCGGCCGACCCGGTGCGGGCTCCGCAACTGCGCGATGAGATACGTGCGCTGCTGGTGGAAGCTGAGAAGACGAGCGCTGACAGCAAGGCGACGAAGAAGGTACTCAACAAGATCAAGTATCACGCGCAGCGCATCGCGGATGAAGGGGAGAACAGCGATCCGGCGGAGTGGCGCAGTTTGCAGACGGCGGTTGCGGGGCTGCCGGCGCTGGATGGGCGGGCGCGCGAGCAGTATGAAGACATGATGGCGCCGATTGCGGAACTGGTAGAAGGCGACGGCGTGCCGGGCGATGTGGAACTTGATGGAGCGTTCACGGAGGCGATGGACGCGATTTATCAGAAGCGCAAACGCCGGGCGGAGAAGGCGGCGGAGCGCGACGAGGCGTCGGCGCCGCGGTATTCGGCGGATGTGCTGGCGGTGCGCGGGCGCGTTGCGGGCAAGCGGCTGGTGCTGATTGGCGGCACGCGGTTTCCGCAGCAGGAACAGCGGCTGCGCGACGCGTTTGAACTCGCGGACTTTGACTGGATATCGCTGCGTGAGCATGCGAGCAGCGCGCCGATGGAGCCGGTCATCGCGAAGGCGGACACGGCGATTGTCGTTGCGATCACGCGGCTGGCGGGGCACCACCATATTGATGACGCGCGTGACTACGCGCGCAAGCATGACAAGCTATTCGTGCAGTTGCCGGCGGGGCATAGTCCGGAGCAAGTGGCGAAGGCGGTGATGGAGCAGGTGGGGGATCGGTTGGCGGCGGCGAAGTAGGGGGGGAGCAGGCACGGAGGCACGGGGGCACGAAGGCACGGAGTGGAGAGAGAGTGCGCTGTGTGCCGGTTAGAGCGTTGGCCATGGGCCGGTGCGACCGAGTGCGAGCAGTTGGATGTCTGTCGTTGTTGGTGTACTTGCGCGCAGGGCGTCGGTGAGTGTTGAGCCGGTGACGGCGATGAGGCCGGCGAGGGGGTCGCTATTGGAGAACGTGAAAGCGGCCGGCTTCATGCCAAGGGCGCGGGCGGCGTTGGTGGTGGCCATGGCGAGCAGGTCGCGCGGTTGCGTGGCGTCGCGGGCGAAGAGGAAACGCATCTCGTCCCAAGTGCTGATGCGAGCTGCGCTCGGGTTTGCGGCGGCGGGCAGATTGATGATCGAGTCGGTGCCCAGGCAGACGTTGATGCCTCGCGCGAGCATGGCGCGGTAGCGGTGGGGGCCGAAGTGCTCGTGGTTGTGGAAGTACGCGCTGCTGCGCGGCGAGTAGACCACGCTGACGCGGTGTTTCTTGAGCGTCATCAGGCCCATGTCGTCGCAGTCGTTCACGTGCGCGGCGAGCACGGGCACTTCGGCGTGCAGTGCGCGGTCGAGCACGGGCTTGATGTGCGCGAGCGGAGTTGCGCCTTTGCCGATGGTTGCGGCGACGGTGTCATTCCAGAGATTGATGCGATCGAGCAGATCGCGGAAGGGGCCTTGGCCTGTCGCGATGAATGCGCGCTCTTCGGGATTTTCCGCGAGGTGCGTGCAGATGGATGCGCCGTGGTGGCGAGCGACGCGCACGGCGTGTTCGTACGCGTGCAGTGACACGGTGTACGGCGCGTGGGGCGAGACGCCCACGCGCACACGCTGGTAACGGCGTGTGGCGGCTTCGCCCATGATGGTCGTGAGATTGGCGCAATTGGCAAGTTCACTCGTGCCGATTGCGAAGAACTCGAGATAGCTGTGTGCATGCAGCGGCGTCGCGGCGACGGCGTCGACTGGCGCGAGTGTGGGCTGGCCTGCGGCGACACCCGCGATGTCTCCGACTGCGACCACGCCGCCTTGGAGGCTGAGCTGCGCGCCGAGTGTGACGCTGCGAGTGATGGCGTCGGCGTCGGTGAGTCGCTGCGAGAGGACTTGCTTGACGAAGGAGAGGAAGCCGGCTTCGCGATCAAAGGGCAGCGGGCCGATGTGCGTGAGGTCCAGGTGTGTGTGGGCGTTGACGAGACCCGGCAGGAGCGTGCAGCCCGATGCGTCGATGCGGCGAGCGTCTTTGCCTGTGAGCAGGATGTCGACTTCGGCGCGCGGGCCGGCGGCGATGACTTTGAGCGAGCCGGTGAGAGCGCGGGGAGCGAGCGGCGTGGGCTCTTCGTCGGTCAGGTCGAGAGCGATGGAGACGCCGCCCGCGACTTCGCGGCGGGCGTCGGCGAAACTGTCAGCATCGACACGGATCAGGGGCATAGATGGCACGATAGCAGGGGGTTGCGCGTTGGCAGAGCGGATGCGACAGGCTTTGCACAGCGCAAAAATCGCGCAGGAGTTGCGAGAGAAGCCGCAAGATGTGCTCGCGGCGCGGTAGACTGTCTACGCTTGCGACGTTGCCGCCACTGGGTGGTGGCGGCGCGGGTGGAAGTCCGCGAAAGTCCAAGGATGGCGTCGGCGAAGAGGCCGGCCCAACGCAAACGGAGTGCGTGTCATGATGAATGTTGTGAGCATGGGAACGGTCGCGCGTCGAGTGATGTTGATCGCGGGCTGCGCGGTGGTTGCATCAAGCCTGACGGGCTGTATGAGCCAGGGTCAGTACGACCGCCTGCGTGAGGCGTACACGAGCTGCCAGGCTCGCAACGCGGAGCTGACGCGCGAGCGTGATGAAGCTCGCGTCGCGCTGACGCAGTTGCAGGGCAGCATGGGTCAGGGCGAAGGCACGCTGGCGACGCTGCAGAAGCAGAACGCTGATCTGCGCAGCCAGCTCGACAAGGCGATGGCTGATTACGCGGGTATGCAGGGCAAGCTGTCGGGCATGACGTTTGGTCCGCTTGACGCGGCGACGGATCGCCAACTGCAGGGCCTTGAGCAGCAGTTCCCTGATCTGATCAAGTACGACGCGGCTCGCGGCATGCTGCGGGTCGCCAGCGACTTGACGTTTGACAGCGGCAGCGCGGCGGTGAAGGAGAACGCGAAGCAGGCGCTGAGCGCGCTTTCGCAGATTCTCAGCAGTGGCCCGGCGACGCAGTATGAAATCGTGGTTGAAGGCCACACCGACAGCCAGCGCATCGCGAATCCTCAGACATTGCGCAACCACCCCAGCAATCGCCACCTCTCGACTAACCGCGCGAATGCGGTGATTGATGAACTGGCGAAGATGGGCGTGCCGCAGACGCGTCTGATGGCGGGCGGCTGGGGCGAGTATCGCCCGGCGGTGGCGAACAACGCGAACGGCAACACGCCGGCGAATCGTCGCGTTGAGATTTACCTCGCGAAGCTGCCGGAAGCGGCGATGGGCAATGAGCCGATCAAGTAAGCGAGTGAGATTGTGAAACACAAACGGGCCGGAGCGATGTGTCGCTTCGGCCCGTTTTCGCTTTTGTGGTTGCGATTTGGTTATGCGTGAGGCGCGGGTTCGCTGGCTTGTTTGCCGGCGATGAAACGCACGATGCGCCAGAGCAAGGCGATGAGCAGGGCGAGGGCGATCCACCAGACGAGGCCGCCCACGAAGAGACGGACGAGATATGCGGCGCTGTCGCTGAGTGTGCGGAGCGAGGACTGCCATGCTTGCTGCATGGAGGTGGCAAAGTACGCGCCCATGCCTTCGGCTTTGGCGGGGATCGGCTGGTCGTCATTTTGCAGGCTGACGACGACGGTGGCCAGCGAGACCAACTGGCCCATGCGCTCGCGCTGGCCTTTGAGCGATTCGATGCGGCCGCGCACTTCGCCCAGTTGGTTGCGGACGGAGAGGATGTCGGTGAGCGGAGCATCGGGGCGGCGGTCGAGCAGGGCGAGGATCTCGCGCTCGATGCGTTCTTCGTTGCGGATGCGGGCCTCGAGATCGACGATGCTGTCGGTGACGTCCTGGCCTGTGGAAGTTTCGCTGGCAACGGCGCCGAGCGTGCGAAGCTGGTTGAGCGTTTCGCTGAGGCGCGACGCGACGACGCGCAAGGTGAGCGTGCCGCGGACGTTGGGGTCATCGCCCGTGAGGGACGAGTTTTCGACGAACTCACCGAGTGCTTCGTTGGGGATGATCGCGACTTTGGCGAAGCCGCTGCGAACGTCGGCGACGCGCAGGTCGATGGTGGCTTTGCGGACGACTTGGCGGACGGGGGTGGATGCAGGAGCGGGGCTTGAGCCGGCGGCGGGGGGCGGGGCGGCGAAGCCGGAGGTCGCCGGCGGCTGACTCCGCATCTTGTACTCAATTGCTGACTCCGCTACGAGGGAGGGCGCAGAACTTGTGACCTGCGGATGCATGCGTGCGCGGGCTTTGCCCAGCGCGGGAAGGAGCACTACGCCAGCAGCGAGGACGATCATTGCGGCGGCGGCGTAGGGCGCGATTTTTCGCAGGGAAACCGGGCGATTCCACGTGACGCGTGATTCGCGCTGCGGGCGTGATGCGAGCGCGGCTTGCCAGAGGTTGGCATCGTCGTTCACGGGCGCGCTGAGCGCGGCGAGGGCGCGTTCGAGAGGGTCGGTCGAAGCGGGCTGAGGGGTGTGGTCAGTCATGGCGTCACCGCTTTCTTGTGATCGGTCGAATGAGCGTTGAGCAAGCTGCGCAGTTCAGTGAGCGCGGCGGCGAGGCGGGACTTGAGTGTTCCGACGGGGATGCCCAGCACGTCGGCGGCTTGCGGATGCGAGAGGCCTTGGTGATAACAGATGATGAGCAGGAGGCGCGTTTGTGCGGGCAGGCTGCGCATCGCGACGCGCACGTCGTGGGTCAAGGCGTGGTCGCTGACGAGGCGCAGGGGTGATGTGTCGGTCGCGGGCGCGATGTTGTCGGTCAGTGCGACGCTGTTTTGTCGTTCGCGGATGTCTTTGCACTTGTTGATGACGATGCGATACATCCAGGTGCGAAACGTGCTGTCGCCTCGAAAGCTGCGGGCGTGTTTGATGACTTTCATCCACGCTTCCTGCACCGCGTCGTGAGCGCGGTCGGTCTGGCCATCGAGCAGCGCGGCGGCGAGACCGATGAGGGCACGCTCGTGACGCTGGGCGAGTGATGCGAGCGCGGCATCGTCGCCGCGAGCGAATCTCGCGAGCAGTTGCTCATCAGACGGCGGGTTGGCGGTAGCAGTCACTTGGACCTCCGACCATTGGACCGGCGGCGGGGCGAAACGGTTCGGCAATCGTGGGAGCTATTTCGCGAATGGGTGTCACGCGATTGTCACACGGCGGCGGGACTGCCGCGATACGCTGTGTATGTGAGCATCTTTGAACGCACGATTGAGGTCTCGCCTTCGGTGCCGCTTGCGGCGGCGGTGGCGCGATTGGGTAGCCGGATTCTGCAGCGCGTGGCGAGTTTCGGCCAGTTTTCGCGATTTGCGTATGAGACGGTTGTTGGCGTGCGGCATGTGCAGCAGTGGTCGCGGCGCGAGCGCATCGGGCGGCAGTTGTTCTTCATCGGGACGACGAGCGTGCCGGTGATTGCGATTGTCGGCGGCTTTATCGGGATGATTCTCGCGTTCGAGGGCTTTCGGCAGTTTCAAGCGATCGGGCAGGAGAGCCGGCTGGGCGGGGTGATCAACTTGAGCGTCGTGAAGCAGATCGGCCCGGTGCTGGCGGCGGTGATGCTGGCGGGGCGGGTGGGGTGTGCGCTGACGGCGGAACTGGGCAGCATGCGCGTGACGGAGCAGCTTGATGCGATGCGCGCGATGGGCAGTGATCCGGTGCGCGTGCTGGCGGTACCGAGATTTCTGGCGTGTCTGGTGAGTGTGCCGCTGCTGACGATTGTGAGCAACGGCTGCGGCGTGATCGGCGGGTGGCTGATCATCACGAAGTTTTATGATGCCGATCCGGCGTTGTACGAGCGGTTCAGCGCGCAGTTTGTGAACTGGTTTGACATCATGAGCGGGTTCATCAAGGCGGTGTGCTTTGGTGCGGCGATTGGCATTATCAGTTGCTGGAAGGGCTTTACGTGCAAGCCCGGCGCGCAGGGCGTGGGTGAGGCGACGACGGATAGCTTTGTGACGAGCTTCATCGCGATCATTCTGATGAGTCTGGTACTGGCGAAGGTACTCAACGACATCGACTTCATCATCTTCGGCGGGGTGCAGTCGGTGTTCTCGTGAGTGGGGCGGGGGCGCGAGCGGGAAATGTGAATGAATAACGGCTGATGCATGGGCATCAGCCGTTTGTGTTTTTGAGTTTGGTGTCGAGTGATTACGCCGGGGCGGCTTCGGCGGTGTCGGCACGCATGAAGAGGACTTCGCCCTTGGCGATGGTCTGGCCGGGCTTGAGGGCGTGCTTGCCGGCGAACTCGCAGAGCTCGGCGAGCGGGACGTTGGCGGGAGGCGTGCAGTTCCACGCGTGCCAGACTTGGGCCATCTTTTGAGGCATGGCGGGGCTCAGGAGGATGCTGGCGATGCGGAGGGCTTCGGCGCAGTTGTAGAGGATGGCGGCGAGCTGATCTTTGGCTGCGGGGTTTTGGTCGACGGTTTTGGCGAGCTTGAAGGGGGCGGTTTTGCTGATGTAGTCGTCAACCGTGCGGACGATGTTCATCGCGTTGAGATGAAGGGCAGACATGTCACCATTCACGTCGAACGCAACGGCAGGAATTCTGCCCGCGTCTTCCGTTATCGAAAGACGGTTACGAATCGTCGCGAAGAACTCTCGCCATGTTGTACGCTGGGCTTCGGGTACGTGAAGAGGAATGCAGTTGAGCGCATCGCTCTCTGGAATCTTCGTGGGATCGGGCAGCGTACCGAAGTACTTCTCGATCATGTTGCCCACGCGGCTGGTGCAGTTGCCGATGCCGTTGGCGAGGTCGGCGTTGTAGACCTCGACGAATTTGCTGTGGCTGAAGTCGGCGTCGGTGGCGTTGAGCGGGCCTTGCGTGAGCAGGTACCAGCGCACGGCGTCGAGGCTGAACTTGTTGGCGTAGGCCTGCAGTTGTTCAATCTCGATGAAGTTCTTGAGGCTCTTGCTCATCTTGCGGCCTTCGCGCACCCAGTAGGCGTGGCTGTAGACCGTGGTGGGCAGGCCCACGAAGTCGAAACGGGTGCCGTGGGCTGCGGTGTCGCGCAGGGCCATGAGCATGGCGGGCCAGATGACGGCGTGGAACCAGAGAATGTCTTTGGCGATGAAGTGGGTGCAAGTTGAAGCACCCGAAGCCGAAGGCCAGAAGGTGCGGCGGTCGTCGGTGTCGACGACGCTGAGATAATTGAAGAGCGCGTCGATCCAGACGTAGATGCGGTGCTGTTCGTCGCCCGGGACACGGATGCCGAACTGCGTGGCGGGGTCGTCGGTCACGGGACGCGAGATCGGCACGTCGTTGAGGCCGTCGCGCAGGCGGCCCAGCACTTCGTTGCGGCGGGCGTCGGGCTGCACGAAGGTCGGGTTGTCGGCGAAGTGCTTTTCGAGGCGCGACTGGTACGCGCTGAGCTTGAAGAAGTAGCACTTCTCGCTGCGGCGCACGAGGGGTTTGCCGGTCACGCTGCTTTTGTAGTCCTGGTCTTTCGCGACGGTCTCGGTAAGGTACTCCTCTTGATTTTCGTCGTACCAGCCTTCGTAGGTGCCCGGGTAGATCGCGCCGCTTTTGATCATCGCGCTGACGTATTCGATGACGCGCGTCTTGTGGCGGTCTTGCGTGGTGCGGATGAAGTCGTCGTTACTGGCGTTGATGAACGCGAAGGCCTTGGCGAACTCGGCGGCGTTGCGGTCGGCCCATTGGATGGCGGTCATGCCGTTGGCCTGCGCGCTGGTCACGACTTTGTCGGCGTGCTCGTCGGTGCCTGTGAGGAAAAAGACCGGGCCGGTGCCGCGGAGGCGCTCGAAGCGGGCCATGCAGTCGGCGACGAGGGTGGTGTAGCAGTGGCCGATGTGGGGGCGGTCGTTGACGTAGTAGATGGGCGTGGTGATGTATCGCTGCATTGGGGCAGGTTATGAGCACCGGTCGCAAAAGCGCAATGTCTGACGTGGCACGGGGTTGTTTTCGCGGACGCGGATTGGACCGCACCTGGAAAATCTGCCCGACGTACCAGCATCGCTACGATGATGTGGCAGGATCACGGAATGCCCGGAGGCTGTTTTATGCGCACGCACGATTCAATTCGCAAGTCTGGCTCAATCAAGCACTTGGCACTCACGATCGGCGTGCTGGTCTGCTGCGCGGGCACGGCTTTGGCCCAGAACCGCGCCGGGGGAGACGGGCGAGCGCTGGAGCGTGACTTGCGCGTGGGCGGCGGCGGGCTTGCGCCGCGGGCGAACTTCTATGACGAAGTGCAGCTGCGCAACGCCATCATCACGGGCAACGTCGGAGGCGGCCGAGCGTTTCGTGGCAACGTGGGTTACACCGCGCCGGGCGAGTTTCGCGGGCGGCTGGCGGGTGATAGCACGTTCAGCTTCCGGCGCGACAGCACCAGTGCGGGTCAGATTCGCGGCGGTGATGCGCTGCGGTTTCAGATGAGCAACACCACGGGAAGCAGCACGCCGCGTGCGAGTTACTTCTCGAACCTGGGCAACACGGGTCGTTCAGCGGCGCAGACGCGGCCGGGCGGGAATGACATCATCGCATCGCCTCGGCCTCGCATCGTGACGGATATTGACGATCAACTTCGTTCGGGCACGCTGCGCAGCACGGCGACGTTTACGTCGACGTCGAGCTTGTCGCCTAGCTTGGTTGGTTACCAAAGCCAGGGACAGCAGCGCGTGACGGCGAGCAGCTTGCTGGGCGTGCGCACGCGCAACGCGGATGATGAACTGAAGCGGCCCGGGCTGATTGAGTCGCTCAACACCAACACGCTGATGCAGCCTGACAAGGAGACGCAGCGGACGGAGATTGAAAGCGGTTTGCAGCGGCAGGAAGATCGCGTGCAGGACACGCGGACGTTGTATGACGATCTGCGCGATCGCCTGCGGCGCGATCAGCAGGATCAGGCGCCGCGCACGAAGCCGGTCGAGACGGAAACGTCAACAACTGAGAAGCCCAAGCCGCCGACGCCTTCGCAGCAGGTGGCGCAGCGCGAGCGTGAAGACTGGGAAAAGCGGCTGGATGACATGCGCGAGCGGCTGCTGGGCAAGGATGGCGGCATCAAGACGCCGACCGAAGAGGAAGCGGAGGACGCGAAGAAGGTGGGCGCGCTGGATCCCAAGACGCTGGATTTGATTCGTCGCGCGGGCGGCGAGACGAGCCAGTTTGTTGATCCGGCGACGGGCAAGGCCGATCCTTTCGCGGCGACGATGACCAAGGGACAGGAGTTGCTGGCGTCGGGCCGATTCTTTGACGCGGAAGAACGTTTCGCGAGCGCGCTGCTTATCAAGGCGGATGATCCGACGGCGAAGGCGGCGCGACTGCACGCGCAGCTGGGCGCGGGGTTGTATTTGTCGGCGGCCATCAACTTCCGGCAGCTCATTCAGCAGCATCCGGAAGTGACGGGCTTGCGATACACGGGTGCCACGATTCCGTCGCCCGAGCGGCTGACGTCGATCGCAGCGGACTTGCGCTCGAACATCGCGAACGCAGCGAACACGGGTCAGCCGCCGCTGGCGAGCGATGGGTTGTTGCTGGCGTATGTGGGCTGGCAGCTCAACGAGCCGGCGACGATTCGCGCGGGGCTTGATGTGGCGAAGCGCGGCAGTGCGGGCAAGGGCGATGCACAGCCGACGGTGGAAGACAACGCCGCGTTGGTGGAACTGCTGGAAGGCGTGTGGCTGGCGGATCAGCCCGCGCCGTGAGACGTTTCGCTGCGTGGTGAAGATTGCGTGTGTTCGCAGATTACGGAAAGACCTCTTTTGACCACAAGTCCGACATCGTCCTCGTCCGCTGAAGTGCTGTCGTCGCTTTCGCCGCAGAGCGCGGCCCACATGATGCATGCGGCGGGCGCTGCGCCGGCGAACGCGGCGGCGGCGCAAGTTGCGCCGGTGAACATCACGGATTTTCTCACCGATGGCTCGCTCGCGGCGCTGTGCGCGGAACTCAGCAATCTCGCGGGCGTGACGGTGGAACTGCGCGATGCACGCGGACACGCGATTCGGCGGGCGATGAGCAATGACAGTGCGGCGTGGCACGTGGAGCCGATGCCCAGCGTGGATGCGGCGGGGCAGAGCGTGATTCCGCTGCAGCTTGGGCCGTTCACGATCGGATCGCTGGTTGTGGCGGCGGGCACGCCGGTCCTTGCGCGCGATGCGCGGGCGCGGCTGGAGCAGATGCTGAATCTGCTGGCGAGCACGACGACGGAGCTTTGTTTTCACGAGCTTGAACTGCGGCACCGCATCAAGGAAGTCGCGGCGCTGGCGCGCATGAGCAGTCTGCTCAATCGCGCGACCAGTCCGGAGAAGGTGCTTGATGTCGCCATCGAGTTGTCGCTCGACGTGCTGGGGCTCGATGCGGGCTCGATCATGCTGCTGAAGGAGCGCGACGGCGAGCTTTCGGAGAATGAAGAAGATCTGGTGCTCGCGACCAGCCGCAATTTGTCGCAGGGGTGGCTGGAGTTTCCGCAGCCGCTGAGCAAGGACCGCACGTTTGATCGTCTCGCGATGGCCGGGCAGGTGGTGGTGAGCGAGGACTTGGCGGCGGATGATCGCGTGCTGATTCCGGATCGCGCGGCGGAGGAGCAGCTTGGTGCCGCGCTGCACGCGGGCATGGTGTTCAAGAATCGCCCGCTGGGCGTGATTCGGTTGTATTCGCGCACGCCGCGCACGTTTGATGAGGCTGACAAGCGGTTGCTTGCGAGCATCGCGAGTCAGGCGGCGGTGGCGCTGGAGCAGAGCCGCTTGCTGCGGCTGGAGAAAGAAGAGCAGGTGCTGCAGCGGCAACTGCAGCTTGCGGCGGACGTGCAGCGGCGGATGCTGCCGCGCGGCGTGCCGAACTTCGCCAATCTTGATGTAGCGGCGCGGTACATTCCCAGCTTCGACTTGGGCGGCGATTTCTACGACTTCATCGATCTCAACGGTCATCTGGGGCTGGTGGTGGGCGATGTGGTGGGTAAGGGCATCGCTGCGGCGCTGCTGATGAGCAGCGTGCGTGCGTCGCTGCGTGCGTTTGCGCAGGACTTGTACGACCTGGATGAGATCGTGAGTCGCGTGAATCAGGCGATGTGTCGCGACACGCGTGATTTCGAGTTTGCGAGCTTGTGGTACGGCGTGCTGGACTCGCACAAGATGCGGCTGACGTATTGCAGCGCGGGGCATGAGCCGCCGCTTGTGGTGCGCGTGCCCAAGCATCGCGCACCGACGATGGCGGACATGGATGAGCTGACGGTGGGGGGCATGGTGGTGGGGATTGATCCCAGCCAGCGGTATCAGCGCGCGGTGTTTGATATTCGGCCCGGCGATGTGCTGGTGGCGTATACCGATGGGCTGCCCGATGCGACGAACTTCTCGGGCGAGCGATTCGGCAAGCAGCGCGTGCGGCAGGCGCTGCTCAAGTGTCTGCAGGAGAAGCCCAACGCCAACGCGGGCGAAGTGGTGGAGCGGATGCTGTGGGAAGTTCGCCAGTGGAGCGGACTGAGCAAGACGCGCAGCGATGACAAGACGATCGTCGCGGTGCGCGTGCGCTGAGCGTCAACCTTGCGTCATGACGTCGTCGGGATCGCACGAGGTGAACATGCCCATTTGGGCGAGACTGGCGGCGAGTTCTTCGTTCGCCTGCAAATTCTTCTGCGCGTGCAAAGAAGCGGCGTCCATCGCTTCGAGCCGTTTGCCGTGCTTGCGGTAGGCCTGTTCGTTGCCGCCCGGTGAGAACGCGACGTGCGAGATCGTTGCGCCAGGGCCGGGATTCCAGGCTTTGTGAGGCGTGCCGGGCGGAATGAAAACGGATTGCCCGGATCGGATGACGAATTCGCGGTCGCCGCAGATGATGCGAAGCCGGCCTCGGATAACGCGCACGAACTGAGCCTGCTCTGGATGATGGTGGAGCGGCAACATGCCGCCATCGTCGGATGGTTCGATGCACTCGACCCATGTCGAGCCGTCGGGCGAGGATTTGACGCAGGCGAGCACGATGACGATGTCACCGCCCACCGCCCATTTTTCAAAGCCTGGCCAGCGTTCCTGTGCGATTTCAAGCAAGCGTTGAGCGTCGTGCATCCCGAGAGTCACTTCATAGGCGGCATCCACGCCGCGGGTTTTCGCGATTCAATGTACCACAGGCACGCGCGATTGCAAGACTTGTTCATCCGCTTCTGACAAATCACGCGCCTGGATGCGCGTGGTCCCGCACTCTGGGCAGGGGCCGGTGCACGAGCTGCGCGTTGGTGACGGATAACCGCAGTTGTGACACGCGCTGCTGCGCACGTCGCGGAGCATTGTCAGCCGTCCATGCGAATACATGCATGCAGCGAGCGAGAGCAGCGCGAAAGGCCAGAGGGGCAGCACGACGAACTGCCAGTCGATGATCGGCGCGGCGCCGGCAGCTGGCCCGCCGTACATGCCGCGCGCGTGGAAAGGGCGCCACGCGAAGGCGTAGTCGGGGTTCCATGCGCCTTTGGTGTAGGGCCCGGGCGGCTTGGGTTCGTACTCGAGCAGTCGGGCCTGATGATGGCCGGCTTGGAGCGTGGCGTTGGCGACGCTGATGAACCAGCCGTTGCCGAAGTGCCAGCCTTTTTCGCGCGTGGTGGTGGTGGCGATGACAAAGCCCAGCGCGACGAAAGCGATGAGGGCGAACATCCGTGTTTTGCGCAGCACGCGCGTGGGCATCCATGCCATGGTGCGCAGAGCGTACCCGTTTCTGACGCGCGTGCGCGGTCTGCGGGCGTTTTCCACGGGCTTTCATCCGGCTGTGCACACGGTTGCCCCGCCGCATCGCTCGTACTATGAACGGACCCATGCGCCATATCGCCCTTATCACCACTGGCGGCACGATCGAGAAGACCTACGACGAAGCCACGGGCTCGCTGGGCAACACGCGCAGCATCGTGGATCGCATGCTTCGCCGGCTGCGGCTGGCGGATACGACCATCAACGTCGTGGAACTCATGAGCAAGGACAGCCTGCACATGACGGATGAGGATCGGACGACTATCGCCGAGACGGTGGAGGCGGTCTTGCGGACGCAGCCGACGGGCGTGGTGATTCTGCACGGCACCGACACGCTGGAACTGACGGGCAAGGCGCTGCACGAACGCTTCGCGGGGACCGCCGCACCGATTATCTTGACGGGTGCGATGCGGCCCTACGAAATGGTGCGGAGCGATGCGCTGCAGAACTTGACGGAGGCGGTTTTCGCGGCTGGTGTGCTGACGCCTGGCGTGTACTGCGTGGCGCACGGGCGGGCTCTGGCGTTTCCGGGTGTGACGAAGGATCGGGGGAAGGGGACGTTTGTGGGAAGGGCGTGAATCCTCTGACCCCGGTGCCCAATGCCTAGTCCCTAGTGCCTGCTTCTCACGCCCACCGCACTTCGCCCTTGCCCTTCACCACTTCGCCGATGCGATAGACCTTTTCGCCATATTGGGCGAGGTGTTCCATCACGGCTTCGGCGAAGGCGGGCTTGACGATGACGCAGTAGCCGATGCCCATGTTGAAGACGCGCCACATTTCTTCGTCGGGGATGTTGCCGTGCTTTTGCAGGAACTGGAAGACGGGAAGGATGGGCCATGCGCTGCGATCCACCTTCGCGTCCAGCGTGGGCGGCAATGCTCGGCAGAGATTGCCTGCCATGCCTGAGCCGGTGATGTGGGCCATGCCTGTGATGACTTGCTTGACGCGATACGACCGCAGCAGTTTCACGATGGGTTCGGCATAGATGCGCGTGGGCGTGAGCAGCACTTCGCCCAGCAGACGCGGGCGTGCTTCGGTTTGCTTGGCTTTGCTCTTGCGTTTGCCGTTTTTGCCGGCCGGTTCTTCGTTCAGTTCGGGGTAGACGCCGCGCAGGTCGAGCTTGGCTTCTTTCACGACTTTGCGCACCAGCGTGTAGCCGTTGCTGTGGATGCCGTCGCTCGCGAGACCGAGGATCACATCGCCGCTGCGAACGCGAGAGGGTTTCTGGGCTTTGCTGAGTTCGACGACGCCCACACAGAATCCGGCGAGGTCGAAGTCGCCTTTGTTGTAGAGGTCGGGCATGTGGGCGGTTTCGCCGCCGAGCAGTGCCGCGCCGCTGCGCTTGCAGCCTTCGGCGATGCCGCGCACGAGGGCGTGCAGCGTGGTGTCATCGACGGTGGGGGTGGCGATGTAGTCGAGGAAAAAGAGCGGCTCGGCGCCTTGCACGATCAGGTCGTTGACGTTCATCGCGACGAGGTCGATGCCGACGGTGTCGAAGATGCCCATCTCCGCGGCAAGTTTGACCTTGGTGCCCACGCCGTCGCAGCAGGCGACTAGCACCGGGTCCTTGTAGTTGCGCTTGAAGAGCCGGTGGTTGTAATCCAGCCGGAAAAGCCCGGCAAACCCGCCCGGATTCGGCAGTACGCGGTCGGTGTACGTGCGGCGGAGCACCTTGTCGAGGCTCTCGGTGAAGGCGTCCTTGCGATCGATATCGACGCCGGCATCGGCGTATGTGAGCGACTTGGAGGAAGCGGCTCCCTGCGACTTGGCGGCGGTCCTGCTCATGTCCCGAGAATAGCGCATCGCCGGGAGGATTTGGCAAGGGCTGATCGGGATTCGTCTACCCTTCCGAAACGACTGATGCCTGTGTTCTCGATCCAAGAGGGATGTGTTTGCGTCTCGAAAATCACGACGCGTAGGTTCCGTTGCATCTTGGGGGTACTTCGGTGGCTGGTGGAGGTATCGCGGTTGTCTGCGAATCACTACCCGATTCGATGGCGTTTGCCGTTCAACGATCGACACTGACATGGCGAAGCGAACACCCAAATACGGAGATGTGCAACTGTGGCAGATGACCGACAGCGGTGGTGAGCCAGGTAGCGGCCCAAAGCGGCGGACATGGGTCACTGCGCCTTGGATGCATGAGTTTGATCGGCAGTTCTTTCCATGCACACCCATCGTGAACTGGGATGACCGGTTGTTTGTAGACATCGACGCGGATGGCCCGGATGACATGGAAGATGTCCTGCTCCAGATAAGCTCGGGGAACTACCACTTCGTCAACAACCGCGTGCGTGACGTTGTCGAGTCAATCTGCCCGGGCCATGCACAGTTCTTGCCGATTTCGTTGCGGCGGAAGGGCAAGCCTCGCTGGCAGGCTCCCGGTCCGTACTGGCTCATGCACTGGCTTCGGCTTGTTGACTGTTTCGACCGCGAGAAGTCAGACGGGGTCAGGAAGAACGATATATTTCATTTCGCTACGATGGGCTTGTCATCGACATGGCGAAGATTCCGGCAGATGTAATGGGGTGTCGCATGCTGCACCGAGAATCAATACTGCTCGTCCGTCCAAACGTTCGCGAAGCATTCATTGCGGCAAAGATTCGCGGGATGTACTTCGTGCCGATGCGCACGTCACCCACGGGCTGGAATCCGCCACGCGATACAATTTGGCAGCCGGTACCGGAACGCTGACGAGTTGAGTTGCCAGCGATCGGACATCCGAGAAAAGCCATCATCGCTGCATTGAGCATCCGCCTGCGGGCAGAAATCTCGCGAAACCCCCTTCCCAAAACTTGCAGTTCGTGGTATATTGGCCCATCGCAGCCTCGCACCCGTCGTGGGGAGCGCGGGGCTGATCGTCCTGTCCGGCGTGTTGCCGCGTGTGGGGCTGCTCTTCGCGGAAGCAGCCCCCGCGGCCCCCGGCGGGGCAAACTTTGTCCGAATTCTGGCGGTTTGTCGGCTGGGTCGTTGCGTGCGGCGTTTGCCGTCGCGGGCGTCTTGCCGGAACTGTCTTTCGGTGACGGGCGGGCTGGCCCGCGAATTTCAGGGTTCGGGGCTGGCAGCAACGACCTCGCAACCACCGGCAACTGAGCACGTATCGTCTGTCACGCTATCGAGGAGTGTTTTCCGTGATGACCGTTCCGCCTCCCCAAATTCCATCCGCCGCTCGCCAACGCCGACTGGAGGATGTCCGCGTGCTCATCGTCGATGACGATGAAGACGTGCTGCAGAGTTTCGACGCCGCGTTTCAGGCTGAGGGCGCATTGACGCAGTTGTGCCGCGACGGGAACGACGCCGTGCGCATCTGCCAGAGCGACGAGCCCGATGTCGTCATCCTCGACATGATGCTGCCCAAGCGGTCGGGCTTTCTGGTGCTGGAGAAGATCAAGGGCACGGAAGACGCGCCCGCCGTCATCATGGTGACGGCGAACGAAGGCCGCCGGCACGAGGCATATGCGGAGAGCCTGGGCGCGGATGCGTACCTGCACAAGCCGGTGCCGCTGAACAAGCTGATTGAGACGGTGGTGGAGTTGTTGGAAGAAGAAGCGCAGTAAAGCGTGCAACCAAGGTCACGAAAAAACCCGGCGTATGCACGCCGGGTTTTCTGTTTGACGGGTCAGATGTCGATCAGACCTTCTGGCTCACCTGCTGGCGATCATGCCACTCGCTGCGGGCGCCGTGGTAGGGTTCGCCCGGGAACTGCTTGATGGCGCGTTGGTCGGGCTTGCGGCCCTTGCCGCGCGAGGCGGTGGGGGTCTTCTCGGGAATGACGAAGTGCTCGGCGGGCAGCGTGTCGCTGTGCTTGAGGGCGACATCGGCGGCCTTGAGCATCGTGTCGTCGGCGTTCTCGTAGAGCTCGCGGAAGTTCTGGTGAATCTCGACTTCGGCGAGATCAAAGAAGTGCATCGCCGCGGCCTTGTCGCGTTGATACTCCGCGTCTCCCGCGCCGTTGCCGGCGTGCTTGCGCATGTCCTGATCGAGCTTGGCGAGCGTGCACAGCCAGCCGTGCAGCAGAATCGCGACGTTGGCGAGGCGAGCCTGCACTGCCTGACGTTCGAGCATCTTGACGTCGAACTTCTTGCTCATGACCTTGAACTGATACGTCAGTTCGGTCGCGAGGCGAGCCGCGCGGGCGGCGGGTTCGCTCAGTTCGCCGCTGACCTTGGTCATTTGCGTGGCGCTCTTGCGAATGCCCAGGAAGACTTCGAGGCCCAGCGGAATCGCGCGGCTCATGATCGCGGGGCGGAGGCTGTTCTTGATGGCTTTGCCCAGGAACGAGCCGAGGCCTTCGTCGGGGTCCTTGAGCAGAGCGTTCTTGATGCCCAGCATCATTTCGGCGAGCTGCTTGCCGCCGTAGCCGAAGACGTAGCTCTGCATGACTTCGTTGGCGCCTTCAACGATGAGGTTGATGCGCGAGTCACGGAAGATGCGTTCGACTTCGTTTTCGGTCATGCAGCTTTCGCCGCCCATGATCTGCACGGCGTCGTTGACCACGCGCCAGCCCAGTTCGCTGTTGAGCACTTTGCAGACGGCGGTTTCGACCTGGATGTCATCGTCCTTGCGATCGAGCATGCCCGTGGTCATGTAGAGCACGGCGTCCATCGCGTAGGTGTACGCGGCCATGCGCGCGACGCGCTGGCGGACGAGTTCATTGGCGCTCAGGGGCTTGCCGAACTGGTAGCGCGTCTGGCTCCACTTGATGCTTTGATCCATCGCGGTGCGAGCGCCGCCCAGCATGCCGGCGCTCAGCGTGCAGCGGCCGTAGTTGAGGCAGCTCAGCGCGATCTGCAAGCCGCGGCCTTCCTGACCCAGCAGGTTGGCCTTGGGCACCTTGACGTTGTGGAAGCGAATGCGCGCCTGCCACGTGCCGCGGATGCTCATCTTGCTGCGGTTCTTGCTGAAGATCTCGACGCCTTCCATGTCGGGGTGGCAGACGAGCGCGCTGATCTTGCCCTTGCCGTCCGGACGCACTTCGCGAGCCATGACGGTGAAGAGGCCTGAGATCGCGCCGCTGGTGGCCCACTTCTTTTCGCCGTTGAGGATGTAGTGCGTGCCGTCGCTGGAGATCGTGAAGTTGGTCTCCTGGCCGCCCGCGTCACAGCCCACGTTGGGCTCGCTCAGACAGAACGCGCTGACCCAGTCCTTCGCGAGGTGGGGCAGCCACTTGGCCTTCTGCTCGGCGTTGCCGAAGAGCATGACGGCCTTGCAGCCGATGCTCTGGTGAGCGGACACGAGCACCGCCGTGCTGCCGCACGATTGGCCGATGCGCTCCAGCACGCGGTTGTACGAGGTGATGCCCATGCCCAGGCCGCCGAACTCCTTGGGGATGGTCATGCCCAGCACGCCCAAGCCAAAGAGACGGTCGATGACCCAGCGGGGAATTTCCTGCTCTTGGTCAATCTGAATCGAGGGGTGCTCGTTGCGCAGGTATTCATCGAGGCGGGCGAGCAACTGGTCGCACTCGGCCTGTTCGCGCGCATCTTGCGAGGGGTATGGGAAGTAATAGTCTTCCTTGACCTTGCCCCAGAAAAGGTTCTTCATCGGGCCCATCTTGGTGGGCTCGGCTCCCAGCCATTCTTCCGCCTGCTCGAGCAGTTTGCGGTCAGCTTCGGAAATGCCTTTGAGGTTCTTCAGGTCAGCCATGGGTCGAATCCTTTGCCGGGAAAGCACGATGAAAGCGCGGACGCGAAAGCCGTCAGGCAGTCAGCCCCTCGCCGGGGAACGGACAAATCGCCAAAAACCATTGTTGGCGCGATCTATTGCAAAAGTGTTCGAGACGCACGAAGTTACGGATGATTCATGATGCCCAGATCGTGAGCTTGTGCGCGTGTTTGTGGGGGAGGCCGGTGGCTTCCTCGGCCCGGGCTTTCGCAGGTCGCAAAACGAAAACACCCTCGATCAATGATCGAGGGTGCGTTCCAAAGCGGGCGAAGAGATTTGAACTCTCGACTTCTACCTTGGCAAGGTAGCGCTCTACCACTGAGCTACGCCCGCGTATCCACTTTCCCCGTCCATGACTTTCGGCCATGTTCGGGAGGGAAAGTTAGCCACCCTCTCCGCCCGTGTCAACTTTTGGCCGGTTGGCCGGGTTAGCGGGCCGACGCAACTGCTTGTCCTGCCTTTTCCAAGGCTTTGCGAGCAAGACGGTTAGGCCCCTTGCTTTGCCGGGGCAACCTTCGGCGCGGTAGCGGGAGCCTGCGTCAGCGTCGCTGCGGCGTTGCGAGCTGCAGCGATCTCCGCCATGACCAGATCGGACGTGTATGTGTTTGACTTCCAAGGCGTGTCTTTGCCAGGCGTGTAGATGACTAGCAGCGGGATACCCGTCTCACCAAAGTCGTTGAGCGTCTTCCAGCCCGGTGCGGTTTCCGCCGTCAGGTCGACGGTGAAAAGCACGACATCATCAGCGTTGAACGCACCTTTGACGGGTTCGCGCTCCAGAATCGTCGCCTTGTATGTCTTGCAGATCAGGCACCACTCCGCCGTGAAGTCCATGACGATGATCTTGTTCTCTTTGCGTGCCTGCTCGAAAAGGCCGGGGTTGTAATCGATCCATGTGCCGGTCAGCAGCTTGCCGCCGCCTGCGGCTTCCATCGCGGCGGCGCGGGCGATGTACGTGTTCTTCGCGCGCGTGGTCGCGTCGCTGGCGTACCAGACGCCCATACCCGCGATGAACAGACCAACAAGCGTGAAGACCGCGCGGCGAGCGGTGCTGGGCGTGATCTTCACGGTGCGCACCACCAGCCACACGCTGGCGGCGATGCCGAAGCCCGCGACCAGCCAGATGTGAAGCTGCTTGCCCAGCCAAGGCTTGCTTGCGACCAGCGCGATGAGGCCCGAGCCGATGAAGTACGCCGCCGCGGCGAGCATGAGCAGGCCCATGACCTGCTTGACGAGTTCGCTCGCGGGGCCCGTGCGTGGAATGCGGTGGACGAGCTTGGGGAAGAAGGCAAGCACGAGGTAAGGCAGTGCCATGCCGATGCCCAGCCCGAGGAAGATCGAGAGCGTTGCGATCTTGGGGAGCGTTGCCGCGGCACCGAGCAAAGCACCGGCGACAAACCCGAAGCACGGCAGGCCCAGCACCGCCGTCATGACGCCAAACAAGAAGCTGCCCCAGGCTGTGTCGGCCTTGGGGTTGATCATGTACAACCCCTGAGGCAAGTTCAGATTGAACAGGCCCATGAGCCCAAGCGACATGAGCGCGATGAGCACGCCCAGACCCGCCGTGACCCACCAGATGGAGAAGATGCGTGAGGGATCGCCGAAGCTGCTGAAAAGCAGCACGGGAATACCGATGCCGACCCAGAAGGCGACGACACCGATGGCCATCCATGTGCCCAGAAAGACCGTGCGGCCTTGCGAGCCGGCGTGCTGCGTGAGCGTGATGATCTTGAGCGGAATGACGGGCAGCACGCAGGGCGTGAGGTTGAGAATGAGGCCGCCCAGAATGGCGAGCAGCAGAATGACGATGATGCCGAAGAAGCCGCCTTGCGGAATGGGAATACCGAAGAACGTGCGCGGGACTGCGGGTGATGAAGTTGTTGGAGTCGTGGGGGGCGTGGTGGTCGAGGCGTTTGCTTGCGGCGTGCGCTGGGTTGTTTCGCCAGCCGGCGTGGGCGTCGGTGGGACGGTTGCTGTGCCGGGCTTGGTCCAGTCGCCGTCGAAGGTCTTGGAATCAAAGCCTGAGAAGAACGCGGCGTCCTCGGCGGGTTTGCTCGCGGCCGCGACGGGCAGCGTGATGGTGTAAGGCTCTTTCGCCGGGCGCAGGCACACTTCGTCGTTGCACGCTTGGTAGCGCAGCACGAGATCAAACTTCACTTCGCCGGTCGCATCGGCGGCGACCATCGCCGGGACGAACGCGATCACGCGGTCGCCGCCGAAGACTTCGTAGGGCTTGGGCTGGCCCATGCCCGAGAGGTCGGCCTGGATGATTTTGGTCTTGGGCCACTGCACGGGGCCGACGACAAAGCTCGTGCCCGGCGTGACGGTGATCGTGGTGGGAATGGCGGTGAAGTCCCATTCCTTGGGCGGCTTGGGATCGTTGGTGTGAATGTGGTAGCCGTCGGTGAACTCCCACACGACCGCCAGCGTGACGCGGTCGCCCGCCTTGACCTCGGCTTTGTCGGCGACGACGGAGGTCGTGACCTGCGCGGGGGCGACGATCGCAAGGAGCATGCTCAAAGTCGCGGCGACAAGAGCAGGAAAGCGGACGCAGCTCAGTATCGGCATCGGCATGCGGAATGCTACGAAGCGTGGCCAAACCAAGTTTGCAGTCGTCATCTGAATTGGTTGCCTCATGAAGGGACGCGGTGACGACATTTGAATCACGGGAATAACCTCGGTCAGTCCATCGTTTTGATGAGGGGATTGGTCATGCAAACCGCGGTCCAGCGAATCGATGAGCTTCTTGCCAGGCACACGGGCGATGCGGCCTGGGCGAAGCGTTCCGTCGAGATCGCCGCTCGGATGCCGTATTGCTCGCTTATCGAACAGCATCCGCACCTGCGGCGACTGCGAGAGTTGGACGAAGGCTGGCTCGACAAGGCCAAGGGCGTGCGAGTTGACTCGATCTATCCCGAACTGGAGGATGTCGCGTTCGCGGAATCGATAGAACTTGAGCTCGCCAAGCCGGATGCCACCCCGTCGGCAGGTCCATATGCCGACTTTGACCCACGTAACGCAGTGTTCTTCGCCAACATCCCGTTCATGTCCGTGTGGTTCAGCCTGATTGCGCTCCCCGATGAACCCGTGATCCGCTGGCCGGTCGTGCAATGTGACCCCTCGACCGATGACACCGGTGTCAAGTTCGTGGCAGTCAATGTGCTGCACTTCATCCATCAGTGGATGTGTCGTGAAGGGCCGGACATGTCCTCACCCATCGAGGACGTGGACGAACCTGCGGCGGGCGCCATCGTCAGCGTGATGCACGCGGTGTTCAGCATCAACAAGCGCGAAGCGCTCGCCCTCCGCGAGTTCGATCGTGCGCGTGGCGACCGAACGTTTCCGCCCGTTCCGCCAGCGTTGAGGGCGTATGTGGATGATGCCACGCTCGATCGGCTGCGTCCGCTGATCGTTCCGCAAATCATCGAGTCGTAAAGTTGCGAGACTGCTGCACGCCTGCGCATTTTTCTGTGCAAAGCTTCCATTCCCGCTGCATCCCGCTAGAATCCGCTTTGATGCACAACGAACTTTCGCGCGTTCCCGGCCGCCTCGCACTTGCTGACGGTACTGTCTTTTCGGGCTACGCCTTCGGTGCCATCGGCAAACAACTGGTTTCGCGGGCCGAAGTGGTGTTCAACACCGCGATGTGCGGCTATCAGGAAAGCCTGACCGATCCGTCGTACACGGGCCAGATTCTCACACAGACTTTCCCGCTCATCGGCAACACGGGCGTGAATCCGCAGGACGTGGAGAGCAAGAAGGTCCAGGTCGCTGGCTTTATCGTGCGCGAACTGGCCCGACTGCACTCCAACTACCGGGCGACGCAGTCGCTGCACGAGTATCTGGCCGACGCGGGCGTGCTGGGGCTGCACGGCATTGATACGCGGGCACTGACGATGAAGCTGCGCACGACAGGCAGCATGAATGGTGCGTTGACGGATCGCACGGACTTGACCGACGAGCAGCTTGTCGAGTTGGCGCGATCGGCGCCCAGCATGGCGGGGCAGAATCTGGTGCCCTTGGTTGGTTGTTCCAGCAGGCAGACGTGGAGCGAAACGCTGGGCGACTGGAAGCCCGCCGCGACACCCAGCAGTGTGCGAAAGTACAAAGTGCTCACGCTGGATTGTGGCGCGAAGGCCAACATTCTGCGCAACTTGACCGAACGCGGTTGCGATGTGACGGTGGTGCCGCACGACACTTCGGCGAAGGACATTCTGGCGATGTACAGCCGAGGGGACATCGATGGGTTGTTCATCTCGAACGGCCCGGGCGATCCGGCGGCGGTCGAGAAGACGATCGCGACACTGCGCGAAGTGATCAGCCAGCCCAAGACCATGCCGACCTTTGGTATCTGCCTTGGGCATCAGTTGCTGGCGCTGGCGGCGGGCGGGAAGACCTATAAACTGAAGTTCGGGCACCGCGGTGCCAACCAGCCGATTCTCAACACACAAACGGGTCAGGTGGAGATTACGAGTCAGAACCACGGATTTGCGGTCGATCCTTCATCCATCCAGCCGGTTGGAGGGATCGCGACTCATATCCACTTAAATGACCAGACGCTGGCCGGATTCCGATTGAAGGACAAGCCTGTGTTCTCGGTCCAGTATCACCCGGAAGCGAGCCCGGGCCCGCACGATTCGAGTTATCTGTTTGACGATTTTGTTGAGGCGATGGCAACTCGGCGTGCGGAAGGTCGCTGATCCAGCCGATGTAGTCGGCGCGGTGGATGATCGTTTCTCGGACTGCATGGCGGGTCCGATCAGCGGACATTCACTGTGTTCTGGGTTCGACAATTCGGAGAGGTTGCTCGCTTGTTTGCGTCGGGTTTTCCGGCAGAATTCCGAAATTGCCATTGCGTGGCGAGCGGAATTCGTTACGCTACTCACTTGGCGACGAGAAGTCATTTCGTCGTGAGGTCGCGGAGAGCTTTTCGTGGGAAGCAGATCGAGTGGGGGCGCCGGCGCGTGAGTATTCGCCGACGGCGCGATGACGTTCGATGGCTGATGAAAGTCAGCGATCGGGATTGGTAACCGGAGGTTTGTTCACGTGCGGATCGTGAGCATCACCGGGTGTTCGTGTGTGTTCAACAAGTGACTTGCAAGAGCAAGTCAGGTTCTGGGGCACCGTGCCCCATCGCTCGAGAGGAGTTTATCGATGAAGATGAAGAAGAGCCTCCTGCTGGCCATTACGGCTGGCGCAGTCGCCCCGGTTGCTGCGTTTGCGCAGCAGAACGCCGAAGACGTGCCCGTGAATGATCGCAGCAGCCAGCGCCGCGTGGTCATCAAGCAAGATGGCACGTGGTACCCCCTCGAAGGCAGCGCAGCCCCGTTCACGCCGCGCGCGACGGTGACGGTCTATGACTCCTTCCCGACGGTTGCCGGAACGGTGACGTCCGCGGCAGCGTTCAACGGCATCTCGCTCGTGGGCGACGATATCAGCTTCGCTGGTACGCCTTGGGCGACGGCTGCCGGCACCATCGTGCAGATGGAAATCCCCGCTCGCCACTACAACACCAACCCCGTGCCGCCGGCTTCGGGTCCCACCACTGCTGACTTGGTGATCGAAATGTGGGACGAAGGCAGCCTCACCGCTTCGCCGATGGGCGCGGGTACTCCCTTCAACACCACGATTCTTGAAGGCGCGGGTCTCGCGACGGTCAACGCGTTCCCCGTCAACGCTGTGGGCGGCGTGTTCATCTTCACCCCCACGACCCCGATTGTGGTCCCTGGTGACGGCGACATCTTCCTGACCTACTCCTGGCGCACAGCGCTGGCTGGCACGGGCACGACCGGTCCGGTCCTGCCCGGCCCGACGTCGCTCGCGCCCTTCGCGACCTCTCACAAGTTCTCGTTCTACGGCTGGTTCAACAACAACCCCGCCAACTCGCGCGGTGCCACCGACGAAGGCATGGGCTTCGACATGAACGGCGACGGCGTGCTGCAGGGCGGTGCGCAGGTCAGCTTGGCGAATCCGGGTCGCGTTGCCAACGTGAGCGAGAATCGCCGCGTGTTCCTGGCTGCGACGGCGACGCCCCCT
>DATGWV010000144.1:0-6036 GCA_035299305.1 Phycisphaerales bacterium
AGCTCCGTCAGCAACCCGCTCACTTCCTGCAAGCCGCCCTCAGCGATGTTCAATACCTGGTCCGCGCGGTCAGCGTTGCTCACCGCCTGGCTCAGCGACTTCTGCTCACTGCGCAGATTTTCACTCGCGATCAATCCCGCCGGATCATCCTTGCCTCGGTTGATCTTCAGCCCCGTGCTCAGTCGCTCCAGCGCCTGCCCCAGGCCAGTGTTGTTCTGACCCAGAACGCGCTGCGCCACAAGTGACTGCACGTTGGTATTGATGCGCGCCATATCGCGTTCCTTCTTTGCAGTTGCCTATCCGCCCAGTATCGGGTAGCCACTGCATCGAACGTTTTCCCCTTGAAATCAACGGCAATCGCACGCTTCGCTCACAATTGCGCGGCAATCTGTACCGCCTGCACGCACACGCTTCACATCTCGCCAAATGACAAGCCCCGGCGTTTCCACACCGGGGCTTGCTTCAGATCAGACTCACTGTCAGATCTCGTTGCCGAGATCAGGGTTTCTTAGCCCAGAAGCTGCAGGGCCGACTGAGGCTGGCTGTTGGCCAGCGACAGAATGTTCGTCGACGCCGAGACCAGAATCTGCGAACGCGTGAGGTTCGCGGTTTCCGCGGCGAAGTCGGCGTCACGAATGACGCTCTGCGCGGCGGCGGTGTTCTCGATGTTGACGCCCAGGCTGCGGATGGTCGCACCGACGACGTTCTTCTGGAACGCGCCCATGCGGCCGCGGAGACCCGAGACCTGCTTGATGGCTTCGCCCACGACCTTCTGAGCGTCAGCGATGTCACCATCGACGACGTTGTTGGCCTTGCCGCTGGCGAGGCTGCTCAAGAAGCCGACGGTGCTGTTGCCCAGCTTGCGGGCAGCAACGTCCTGGATGCCGATCGACACCTGGCCGGCGATGTCCACCTTGCTGGCAAGCTGGAAGTTCGCACCACCACCGGTGATGGCGAACGCAGCCGTGCCCGCGCCACCCGCGCCGTCCACGTTACCCAGCGACTGCGATTCAGACGTGCTGAGCGAAACGTCAACGTCGAGGAAGTCCGTCGCCAGACGCAGGTTCTTGCCCGAACCCGTCGCGATGACGCCGTTGATCGTGCCGCCGATGTCCTGGCCGCTGTCACGAACCGGGTTGCTGGCGGCGCTGAATTCCGCAGCCTGCGAGCCCGCAGCATTGAAGTTGGTGGAGTTGAGGTTGTAGATGCCGCTCGTGTTCGGATCGATACCACCCGAACTGGTCGACTTCACCGAGACGAACTCGTTGCTGCCGAACGACTCGCTCACCAGCTTGATGCCGTTGCCCGAGGTCGTCGCCGTGACACCCGTCACGTCGCTGAACTGGTTGATGGCGTCGCGGACAGCAGTCAGCGTCGTGCCCGAGCTGAAGCTGAATTCGCGGCTGCCCTTGCTGCCGGCGACTTCGATGACCAGCTGCGCCGTCGCGCTGCTCAGGTCAAGAGCCGTGGCACCCATCGACAGGAACATACCTGCCTGCTGGGCCGAACGCGTCACCGCGACGTTGACGTTCAGGCTGCTGCCGCTGAACTTCGCGGCGTTCACCTTGAAGTCCGTCACGTTGGTGGCGTTCACGCCGCTGACCGTGAAGTCAAAGTTACCGTTGAGGAGCTTGATGCCCTGGAAGTTGGTAGCGCCGGCGATGCGGTCGATGGTCTGCAGAATCGAGTCGATCTGCAGCTGGTTCGCGTCCTTTTCTTCCTTCGAGAGACCGGCTTCGCTGGCGCTCGCCGTGAGCAGGCCCTGCAGTTCCGTCAGCAGACCGCTGACTTCCTGCAAGCCGCCTTCGGCGATGTTGAGCACCTGGTCGGCGCGGTCAGCGTTGCTGACGGCCTGGCTCAGCGACTTCTGTTCGCTGCGCAGGTTCTCGCTCGCGATCAGACCCGCGGGGTCATCCTTGCCGCGGTTGATCTTGAGACCGGTGCTCAGACGTTCAAGCGCCTGACCCAGCCCCGTGTTGTTTTGGCCGAGCACGCGCTGGGCGACGAGCGACTGAACGTTTGTATTGATACGAGCCATGATGAACTATCCTCCGTGAGTGCGAGCCCCGCGTGTGGTGGCGCGGGCTGATCTGAAGCGGCCAGACAAACGAGTCTGTCCGCGAAAAGCCCGACGCCGACAAGGCTCGGGGCTCGCGACCGGGTTCCATCCCGTGATCGCGACCCGTCCCCACCGCGTCCGTGCGATGAAGACAGGTGAAGGAGGAATCGACGGCTTCGGGGGGGCAATTCAGTCGGAGCGGTGTTTCTGCAATGATTTCGGACGCGGAACCTCCAAACTCCCCTTGTTCCGGCGGTCCCAAAAGCGAAAACGGCCACTCATGCAGGGCATGAATGACCGTCGTGTGTGGTGATTTTTGCGCGTCAGCCGCTCTTTAGCCCTGCAGCAACTGCAAGACCTGCTGACTTTGCTGATTGGCGAGGGCCAACGTCGATGTGCCGGCGGAGACCAGAATCTGTCCGCGAGTCAGTTTGCTCGTTTCCGCCGCGAAGTCGGCGTCACGAATCTGACTTTCACTCGCCGTCAGATTCTCAAACTGGCTTTGCAGGCTTCGCACGTTGGTGTCCAACACGTTGCGTTCAAACGCACCGAGTCGTCCGCGAAGCTCCGTCACCTCATCGATGGCGTTGCGGAGAATGCCTTCCGCCGACGCGAAGTCATTGCCTCGCGCCACCGCCTTCTCGATGCTGTTGCGGCCGCCCGTGCGCAGGCTGCTGAGGAACTCAATCCCCGCACTCGTCGGCGCCGCACCCAGTCGCGATGCCGCGACAGACGGAATACCGAAGTTGGTTTGCTGCAACGCCGTGACGCTCGGTCCGAGTTGGAACAGTGCGCCGCCGCCGGTGACATAGAACGGCGTGACCGCTGCCGCCGGGTTGATCCCGGCCGTCTCGCTCAGTCGAATCGCGGCGCCCAAACTCGGGCTGTTGACCGTGAGTTCAAGTCCGTTGCCGGTTGCGAGCGCACCGTTCACCAGCGCGGTCACGTCTCGGCCACGATCACTGTCAGCCGTCTGCAGCGAGCCCCACGCCACGGTCGAACCGACCGCCGTCGCGTCATCAAGCCGGCCCGTCTGGAAGCTGTTGCCCGTCGAAGGCGGACTGATGCGGCGAACGCTCACGAAGTTGCCGCTGCCGTACTGGCTCGTGCGGAAAACCATGCCCGAGAGGGGCTGGCCCGGCACGACCAACGCGGCTTCGACACCCGTGAACTGATTGATGCTGTTCACCGCGGCGACCACGTCAGTCAGCGAAGTGTTGCTCGTGAAGCTGAGTTCCTGCACACCCAGCGGGCCCTTGATTTCAAGGGTCATCGTGCTTGCAAGCACGCCGTCAGCCAGCGAGCCGGAATTATCGCCGTTGAGGTACAACGCGCCCTTCTGCGCGCTGGCCAGCACGTCGATGGAGACCTGCAGCGGGTTGCCCTGCACCAGGCTCGCATTGCGCACGCTCGCGGTCGAGATGTCGCTGGTGTCCACGCCGCTGAGGCGATAGTCCAGCGTGCCATCCAGCAGCTTGAGGCCGCCAAAAGTTGCGGTGTTGCTGATGCGTGTGATGGAGTCGATGGCGCTGTCGATCTGCAACTGGTTGGCCGCGCGTTCCTCGGCGCTGACGGCGCCGGTGTTGGCGCTTTCAACGATGAGCGAGCGGACCGAGTTGAGCAGATCATTCACTTCCGCCAGCGCGGCTTCAGTCGTCGAGATCATGCTGCTGGCACGATCCGAGTTCTTGATGCCCTGCTGCACGCCGTTGATGTCTGAACGAATGCGTTCAGAGATGATCAGGCCCGCAGGGTCATCGGCGCCGCGATTGATGCGCAGGCCGGTGCTGAGGCGTTCAAGGCGAAGATTGAGCTCGCCCTGGTTGCGCGACAGATTCGCCTGAGCGATGACGCTGGGGACATTCGTATTGATCCGAGCCATTGCAATCCTCCGTGATTGCCGGTGCCAGCCCGACACGGGCGGGACACCATCGTCCTGGATCTAACCTCCGCCCTATGCATCCGCAAAGGACGGGCCAAACCACGTTTCGCCGCGAAAAATCGGCGATTCTGCGGGCTACGCGCCCTTCATCTGACTGGCACGAAGCTTCGTGGGTTGGCTGCCGGACGTTTCTGACACTGCTGCCTTGGACGGAATCGATCCGACCACGGGTGATGAACCGAGCGGGGTATGGCCTGCCATCAGGCCATCGGTCTTGAGGCGGGGTTTGGCGCCAACCGTGGGCTTGATCGCCCCCAGTTCGGCTCCGGCGAGAGTCGAGGCTTGCTCGTTCTCGCGCTTGATTGCCTCATAAACCTCTTTACGGTGGACGGCGATGCGAGTCGGAGCGTTGATGCCTAGGCGAACCTTGTCGCCACGGATATCAACCACCGTGATCTCGATGTCGTCCCCGATCATGATCGTTTCGTCCCGTTGCCGGGAGAGGACCAGCATGGGGTTCTCCTCGCGAATCTCCCGTGCGCATCCTTGCGCGACGGGCGGGGCACAGCACAAATGGCCCCGAAGTTGAGGGAATGAACTGACGCCGCACGCGTGAAACGTCTGTTGACGCTTGTTGCATGCAAAGAAGGAAGTAGAACGCGTCCTGATGGCCAGACGACGTCAGGCGGTCATCGCCGCGGGGGCGGCGACAGCGCCGACCTTTACGAGCGGATGACGAGTGGTCCAGCGCTTCTCCGCGAGAACCAACTGCTCGCCCACTTTGTTGAGGGTGTTGATCACCAGCGGCCCTTGCAGGTTGCCGGTGAGCATTTGATCGACCTTGTTGACGATGACGAAGACCTGAGCGTCTTCCAGCTTGCCCAGGCCCATGTCGCTCATCTGCTCGGGCCGGATGGGCACCGAGTAATCCGCCACGAACATGCTCGGGTCGGTGATGACGAACGCAAGCGCGGGTTCATCCACGCATTGCAGCCAGAAGAAGCAACTGTCTTCACCGGGTTCCAGCAGGCAGTACCGCGTGTACTGCGAGAAACCCAGCAGCCCCTTGGGCATGTGGATGATTCGTTCTTCCGCGATCTGCAGCACGCCGAAACGTGTCGTCCGCACTTCCATGATGCAACTCCGCTGCATGTGGCCCGTCCGGTCCTTCGGATCAATCTCCCCGGCGACGATGCCGGTCGATTCACAAGCTGAGCTGCGCCGCCGGGCCACGTGCGACGCGAGCGAGAGATGGAAAGGGCGAGGAAGACGCTGCCGTCAGTTCGCCCTGGTGGTGGTGTGCGCCTTTCGGCGCGTTGGATCCAAACGTCAATCAACCGTCAACCCAGGAAGTCCAGCAAACTCAACTGCTGACCCGTTGCAGTCACCCGCAAACCGGCCTCCAACTGCGTCTGCAAGGCCGAAAACCGGCTGGCCGCCTCCGTGTAGTCCACGTCGCGCAACTGGCTTCGCGTCGCTTCATCGAGGATCGACCGTGAGACCTCACGATCCGACGCCGCGTCGACGCGCTGCGCGAAACTGCCAACCAGGCCCCGCGTCTCCGCAAGCTGCGTCGCCGCGTTGCCCAAGTCTTCTCCAGCAAGCGTGATGCCAGTCACGTTGTTGCTCCGCAGATTGTCCCGCAGGTCAACCAGATAACTGAACACACTCTCCACGCGCACTTTGCCCACGTCCTTGCCCGTCAAAGTTGCGCTGGTCGAGTCCCACGTCCCCCCGATGAGCCCCAACTGGGCCGCCGCCTGCGAGTTGTTCTTGGGTTCCACCGTCAAGATGCCCGGCCCGTAGACATTCTGATCCTGCGAGATCGTCAGCCCGTTGCCGTCGAGCGCGAGCCCGACCGTCACGCTGTTGGCGGGTAATCCCTGAGCCGCAAGCTGCGCGTTGATCTCCGTCTGGAGCACGCTCATCACGTTGCCGATCGTCGTCATGTCCTCGGGCTTGAGGTCAATCTCGAGAATCTGACCGCCGCCCAGCGTGATGGTCATGTCGGAGTTCAGACTCGGATTGACCGCGCCCGACACCGGGTCAGGCACGTTGTCGAGCACGCTGACGCCCCGCCCGCTGTTAAGGTCGC
>DATGWV010000145.1:0-3746 GCA_035299305.1 Phycisphaerales bacterium
TGGGGGCGGCGGCGGGGGCGGTGGCACGTTGGGTGCGGCGACAGTCCCAAGCACCCAGCGGAAACGCTGCGCGGTAATGGGGTGCCCGGGCATGATCGCGATGCCGAAGTGCTCGATGGTGTTGGGATGCGTGGCGTGCTGCGGATTGCGATAGTGCACCTTCACGCCGATGTTGCCGGGCAGTGCCGTCACGATGGGCGCGTGGTAGTTGGGGTTGTAGTAGCAGTGGTACACATCCTCCACGTGCGGACCTTCGAGCTCGATCTCGAACTCGTTGCAGTCGCTGCCTTCGTGGTTGGGCACATCAAAATTGCCCAAGCCGCCGATGATCGTGACGGTGGCAAGAGCGTTCATGCCAGCACATGCAGCAAGCAGCGCAGGCAACGCAACAAGTGGACGCAAGCGTCGCATAGAAACCTCCAAACGTGAGAGAAGAGGGGAAGTGAATCGATCTGGCTCACGACATCAGGGGGAGCCACAGATACATGCGACACATTCCGGATCAATCTGTCAAGTTTGTGCAAGATTCTCAAAACTCGCGTACATCGCCGTAATCTCACGCATGACCACGGTCTTCCCCGCCACGCCCATCGTGACATTTTGCCGCAGCGTCCCGCCCACGATTGAGATTCCCGGCAGCGCAGTCGTCACCGGCCCGCAGCGCGCTTTGCCGCGAGCGCAGCTCCTCGAGCACGTCAAGAACGCCACGGTCATCGTCACCTGGGTCAGCGAGCGCGTGGATCGCGAGTTGCTCGATGCCGCAGGCCCGCAGCTGCGCGGTGTGTGCAACTTCGCCGTGGGCACCGACAACATCGATCTCGCAGCCTGCAAAGAACGCGGCATCACTGTCACCAACACGCCCAACGCCGTGACCGAAGGCACAGCCGATCTCGCGTGGGCACTCATTCTCGCCGTGGCGCGGCGGCTCAACATCGCTGATCGTTTCGCACGCGGCGACGAGTACCCGCGCATCGGCCCGCTGGGCCCGGACGAATTTCTCGGCCAAGACATCACTGGCAAAACCCTGGTCATCGTCGGCGCGGGGCGCATCGGCTACGCCGTCGCGCTGCGCAGCCTGGGCTGGCGCTGCAACGTGCTGTATGTGGCGCGCTCGCAGCACATGGAGTTTGAGATGGCCCCCATCGCGGGCCAGCGCGTTTCACTTGAAGAAGGCCTGGAATGTGGCGACATCATCAGCCTGCACACGCCCCTCACGCCGCAGACCCGCGGCCTCATCAACGCAAGCAACCTGACGCGCATGAAGCCCACCGCCATTCTCATCAACACCGCCCGCGGCCCCATCGTCAACGAAGCCGACCTCGTGGCCACGCTGGAACGCAAAGCCATCTGGGGCGCGGGGCTGGATGTCTTCGAACAAGAACCAATCGTGCACCCGCGGTTGCGGACGCTTGACAACTGTGTGTTGAGCCCTCACATCGGCAGTGCCAGCAACTGGAGCCGAGGCATGATGACGCGGATGGTGTGTGAGAACGCGAAGGCGATCATCGCGGGGACAGCGGCGCCGAATCGGTTGTGGTGAGGGGGGCTGGAACAGGCACGAAGGCACGGGGGCACGAAGGCACGGAGGGAAAGCCACAACGAACCCGAGCGCCAGCGAGGGGCACGTGCGAGGCATACGAACATCAGTGGTAATCTGGTCAGACGCTCCGTAGATGACTTCTATTTCAACTCGTCGCCTGCTCGTTTCATCGCTTGTTCAATCCGTCGCAGGAACTCATCGTTCTGTGGAGCGAAAATAGAACTTGCCTTTGGCGTCCTGAGACGCTCGGCGAGGACTTCGAGAGCCTTGCGTTGCGCCGCTGTAACCGCCTCGCTAGTCTTGTCGGCGTCTGACGCAGCGCGCAGTTGACGTACGGTGTCGAGTATCTCTTCAAGCAACTGGCGGTCAGGTCGTGCTGCCGCCTGCCCTCTCTCGGCTGGAGACAATGGCGTTAAGAGAATAGTGGATAGTGGCGCGCTGAAGTCCTCCCACATGCGGTCAAGCCGTCTGGACAGCACCTGACTCTCGACTCCACCCGGTTCGACGATGCTGCTAAGAGTGGACAGCAGTTTCAGAACGTCTGCCTTGTCCGATGCGACCGTCGCATTGAACTGTGCCAGCGGCATTGCGAGGTCCGACGGTACAAGGGCGCAAAGGAGCGGACAGCAACGCGGCTTCGTCCATTTGGCGGCCATGGCACCAGCCTCAAATGTCAGCCATGGTGCATTGCGGTTCTCCGGTGTGACGACCAGAATTCCGAAGCTGCTATCGGCGAGTGACGCGTTGATCACACTGGTCCACGCGTCGCCTTTGTCGATATCACTACTTGATACAAACGTTCTGACGCCGTGGACAATTTCCGGTATCCAGCCTGCTAGCAACTTTGCGATCTCATGCGAGCGACTGCCTGACCAACTAATGAAAACGAGGGGCTTAGACATGCGACATCGTACCGCAACTCGGCCCGCACACAAGCCGAGTACGCGCTGCTAAGCAGGATGGGGTGCCGGGGAAGGGCGGCAGCCCTTCCCGGCGTCCGGAGGGCAATCGCGTCCGAGTCTCGCACCATCGACTCACAACCGCCAGCCCATGGCCCGGCACGACACCCACGGCCCGGCACTCGCCTCGCGCCCGCGAACACTGCATGTCCCGCCCGCAACACGCATGTCCGCACCCTTCGTGCCCATCTGCCTCCGTGCCTTCGTGCCTGCTCGCCCGCACAATCCATACAACCCCACGCCCCCAGCGCACAAATCCACCCACCTTTTCGCCCGCTGATCGGGCTGTTGCAATGTGCGCGGCGTGTGCTCCCGCGCCGTGCAATTGGTTCTGGCCGGAAATGGCTTGTTCTGGCAATCTCAGGCTTGTCCTGAAAATCGCAGCCTTATCCCCGCGCCGTCATGTTGGTTCCCGCCAGCACAAGCTCGTCCGCGCCAGAACAAGCTCGTCCTGCTCAGAACCAATATGTTCCCGCCAGAACAAGCCGCACGCCGCGAGAACCAATTGCTCGGCGCGCTTGCATGCTCTCGTCATCGCGAAGCGATGCAAGGTGCATAGCCGTGGGTTGCGACGCAGTCGCTCCCCACGGACCACAAGGGCCAACGCACGCACCGCCCCACGCAATCGCTCGGCGCGCTTGCATGCTCTCGTCATCGCGAAGCGATGCAAGGTGCATAGCCGTGGGTTGCGACACAGTCGCTACCCACGGACCACACGGGCCAACGCACGCACCGCGCAGCGGTGCCGGTGCGAAGGAGTGGGGCCCATGTGGTACTACTGACTTTGTCTGGGCCAAGTCGCCGGGTCGTCTGGATCGATTGGTATCTGGTCTGGCCCGTGTGAGAGCAGGGTGCGAAACTCAAGCTCAATGCCCCACGCGGACGCGACGGATTCCAGCCGTTCGCGGTTGGCAAGCGTAAAGCGGTGAAAGTTCACGACTCGAGCCGACTCGTTGTCAATTGAACGCCATCGACATGAGGCAGGCTCCCATCGATCTGACCCAGCACGCATCCCGACAGCAGGAACACCATTGTCGGGCACTTGCTCAATCGCCACTACAACTGCAAATACCCACGACGCATCATTACCGGCAGTCGCGTTTGCAAATACCCACTCGCGAAGCTCCACCACCAATCGCGAGAACGGGTAGGAAGTAGGCTGCCGTGCCCACGACAAGAAATTGGCCCAGAGTGGACGCAATTCCGCCGCCCCGCCGTCGGATAGGAACTCCATCAACGCGGTGGGG
>DATGWV010000146.1:0-3734 GCA_035299305.1 Phycisphaerales bacterium
ACCCGCCTGGTTGATGGCGGCCAGCACGCGTTCGCGCGTTGTCTCGTCCACGTCCGGGTGGTTGTTGATCACACGCGAGACAGTCGCGGGCGACAGTTTCAGTTGTTGCGCGATGGCGCGGACGGATGACATGCTGCGCTCCTGCGACGGTTGGTGACGACAACGGCACCAAGCGTTTGTGAAACAGTTTCAGCAATGTACCAGAAACACGGGTGACCGCAAGGCTCCTTGCTGTGTTTTTCACAACAATTTTCATGTTTGAGCGCAAGCTGTGTTTTGAGAAAGTTTTAGCTCTAGTTTTCGCTGACGCCACGAGCCTTGTTTGCGGCGTTTCCCCGGGGTTGCGAGGGACTGAAACAGTTGCACTCTCCCCCGGCGATCGGTATATTGGCGGCGCAGCGGTGTTGCTGCGACTCCTCACCCGTTCGAAGGAACCCTTATGCGACTCTTCATGCTAGTTCTGGGGCTCACACTGTTCATGCTGCCCGGCTGTGCCGGTTCGCGCGCGGTCGACACGAGCGGCCGCCGGCCGATTTCGTTCATGCAGGGCGACACGTGGCGCGGGTCCAATATCTGTTATGGACCGCATCGCGATGGGCAGGTGCCCGACACTGGGCCGCAGCCGACGCGCGAGCAGGTCGCAGAAGACGCTCGCATCATGGCGAAGACGTGGGGTCACGTTCGGATGTACGGTGCCGGCGAGGCGACGGAGTTCCTTCTGCAGACGATTCGCGAGGAAAAGCTGCCGCTCAAGCTGATGTTGGGCATCTGGATCGCGCCCGAGACGCAGCTTGATCAAGGTGGCAACGTGATCGCGACGAGTGCGGCGAATGCGGAACTCAATCGCAAGCAGGTGGCCGAAGGCATTCGGCTCGCGAACCTGTACAAGAACGAAGTTGTCGCGATCGGCGTGGGCAACGAGACGCAGGTGTACTGGAGTGCGTATCGCTGCACGACTGACTCGCTGATTCAGCACATTCGCACGGTTCGCGCGGCTGTTTCTCAGCCGGTCACGACATGCGACGGCTTTGAGTTCTGGCTTTCGCCCGACAGCGATCGCGTCGCGCCGGAAGTCGACTTCGCGGCGGTGCATATCTATGCGATGTGGAACAAGCAGCGGCTGGAGAATGCGCTGGCGTGGTCACAGGACACCTGGGCCAAGGTGCATGCCAAGCATCCGAACATGCCGTTCGTGATCACGGAGATCGGCTGGGCGACTGACCGCGGCAACAACGGCTATCAAGCTGAAGGCGTGCTGGGGCCGTGGGGTGAGCAGCCGCAGGAAGTCTTCTATCGTGCGGTTCGCGATTGGGCGAATGCGCACAAGATTCCGTACTTCTGGTTCCAAGCTTTCGACGAGAAGTGGAAGGGCGGCAGCGAGCCCAATGAAGTCGAGAAGCACTGGGGCGTGTACTTCAGCAATCGCAAGCCCAAACTGGTGATGCAGAACGAGCCCGCACGGAACTGACACACCTGCATACATATGCAACCAATGGAAAACGCCGCCAAGCAATGCCTGGCGGCGTTTTCTCCTGGAGGGAAGGGATTTCAGATCATTCAGCGGCGGCGACGCGTCGCGGCCAGGCCGAGCACGCCGGCCAGAGCCAGCGCGCCGGGGGTCGGAACCGGCGAGTAGGTGATGCTGCCGAAGGGAGCGGTGTCCGTGGCCCACACGTTCACGCCCTTGAGCTGCATGCCCCATTGGACGTTGCGGCCAGCGCCGGCGAGGGTGTTCAGCGTGATGCTGAACGCGCCGCTCGCGGGAGCGGGGATGATGATTTCGTTGACCGACGAGAAGTCGGGAGCGAAGTCACGGATGAAGATCTTGGCTTCGTGAGCGCTGGTCAGCGTGTTCGAGGTCACAAAGCCTTGGAACGTCACGCTCGTGCCCGACAGTGAGCCATCGCTCAGCTGCTGGTAGAGGTTGGCTTCCATGATCTTGTTGCCAGCCGCGCCGGGGCCGCCGCCGCCGATGTACCAGAAGCCCGCGGGGTCGCCGATGGTGTTGGGGAGCATCGTGACTTCCTGCGCGGGATCGTTGAACTGCGTGCGCAGATCAGCAACGCCCCAGCCGCTGGGGAACACGAAACCACCGCCGTTGCTGGGCAGTTCGTACACGTTCATGAAGCCGAGCCAGGGGGCGGAAGAGTTGTTCACGCCCACGACCACAGCTTGCGCGGCCGACGCGCTCAGCAAAAGAGCAACTGCCGCAATTTTCACACTCGTCATACATCTCTCCTTCGTCCGTTAGGACTGAAACAGTTCCATCCCGATCCGCCACAAGATACCTGAACCGGGCCACCGTGTCCAGCACACATTTGCCAAATTGTAATAAAAACAGCGACGTTTCCGTCGCTGTGAGGGGAATCCCGGTCCGATCAGTTCCCAAAACCCATCCGGAAATGTTCCAATATTCACCGCCGGCGACGGGTGGCCAGCAGTCCGGCGAGTCCCAGCACCGCTGCGCTGCCCGGTGCGGGCACCAAGAACTCGAAGTTGAAGTTCGCCAGCAGTTCCGCGCCTTCGACGGTCAGTTCGTTGTGGTAGCGGACCATGTATGTGCCGGGCTGCAGCACGCCGCTGATGTTCACATCTTGCGCGGGCTCGTTGTCGCTGAGTTCGAACAGGCCCGAATCGTTGATCACGTCGTAGAGCTCAATCTGGAAGCCATCGCGCGGATTCGTGCTCTGCCGGGCGTTGGCGATCAACTGATACGGCGTGGGATTGACCACCGTGAACGTGACGATGACGTTGATCTGGGCTTCGCCGCTCTCGACTTCGCCATCTTGGTTGATGCCGCCTTGGCCGCCAAAGACGCCGGTGGCGCGGATGGCGTTGGGGTCAGTCAGGCAGTTGATTTCGCTGCGAGCGCTGTTCACAGCGACGCCGCCTCCGGGCGTGTTGAACGTGGTGGAGGTCTGGACGACGCGCACGAAGGGGCCAAAGTCGGGCGCGGCATCGGTGACAGTCGCGTTGTCTGCGGTTGTCAAAGCGGTTGCCGAGCGTTCCTGCGTGAGGAGCGTGAGCGAGGCGTGGGCGCTTGCGGCACAGGCCAGCGTCGTCAGGATTGGTGCGATTCGTTGCAGCATGATTCCTGTCTCCAAAGTCAATGTGCCCGACGCCGCCGCAGCAGCGCCGTGCCTCCAAGCATGCCCATCACGCTCGCCACGCCGGGCGAGGGCACCAGAAACTGAAATGTGTACGACGCGAACTCGCCAGGCGTCAAAGTTGTGTATTCCTGCTGATACAGCAGCGAATACGTGCCGGGCTGGATGATGCCGTTCAGGTCAACGTCTTGCGGCGCCGCGCTGTTGGGCAGGTGAAAGACGTCCTCGCCGCCCGAGAGATTCGCGATCTGAATCTCAAACTCATCGGTGGGCAGCGTGCTTGCGCGTGCGGACGCGATCAGTCGGAACGGCGTCGCTTCCGTGACGGTGAACGTGAAGAACATGTACACGGTCGACTCGCCGAACTCCTGTTCGTCATCGCTGTTGATGCCACCTTCGCCTTCGAAGACGCCACTGCCGAGAATGGCATTGGGGTCGGAGACGCTGTTGATCTCGGTGCGTGCGCGATTGCTGGCAACGCCGCCGCCTGCGGGCGTGTAGGTCGCTACGAGGGCGATGGACTCAATGAACGGCGAGAAATCGGGCGCGGTGCGTGATTGCGTATTGGCATCCGCCGATGTCGTCGCGGTGATGGTGCGTTCCTGCGTCAAAATGGTGATGCCACCC
>DATGWV010000147.1:0-1977 GCA_035299305.1 Phycisphaerales bacterium
AGATGCACGACCTGGTGAATCCCGAGTTCGCCAAGCCTGCCTTCACCAAAGAGTCCATCGCGGCCAGCCCGCTATCGCCCCAGCGCATCAAGGCGGCGGCGACCGGCAAGAAGGACACGGGCCTCACCAAGGCCTTCGTGCGTGATGCCACAAAGGTGCAGGTGGAGCGCATGATTCTCAGCCCGATTCTCTACGTCATTGCGCTGGGCGGGCAGCACGCGCTGCTGCACGCACATGTGCCCGTCGCGTGGGCCACGGCGATTGGCTTTGGCGCGGGGATTCTGACGACGCGCATCCTGCACACGATCTTCATGTGGCGCGAAGAGCGAGCCAACGCACGCAAGCTGTCAGCAGCCGCAGGCGGCACGACGGGCATGAACGGCCAGACATCCACTAGCGCAGCCGAAAGTGCCAAGCCCTGACGCCGCCTCTGCTGGTGTGCATACTCGCTGCGGCTCGCATTCGTACCCTCCACACGCATCGCATGCGGCTTTCTGTCTTCCCCCTCGTGCCCAGTGCCTCTTCCCTAGTGCCTTCCCTCTATGTGCGGCCTTGCCGGCATCCTCCGTGTGTATCCGCCGGGCGCAAGCGTGCCTTCGGCAGCGGCGTCGATTCCGCAGGCGTGGATCGACACACTCGATGAGCACATCAAGCATCGCGGGCCCGATGGCTTTGGCGTCTTTCGCGATCGCGCCGTGCGAAGCGACGGCGCGACCGTCGATGTCGCGCTGCTGCACCGGCGACTGGCGATCATCGATCCGGCGTGCGGCCAGCAGCCGATGGTGAGCGCGGACGGACACGTGGCGGTGGTGTTCAACGGATGTATCTACAACCACGCGGAACTACGACGCGAACTGGAGCAGCAAGGCTGCGTGTTTCAGACGGATCACAGTGACACGGAAGTGCTGGTGCAGGGATGGCAGGCGTGGGGCAATCTTCTCTTTGAGAAGCTCGATGGCATGTACGCGACGCTCATCTGGGATCGTCAACGCGCCCATCTCATGCGTGCGCGGGATCGCATGGGTGAGAAGCCGCTGTATGCGTCGATCCACACGCCGCACGTGCAGTGGTTCGCATCATCGGCGGCAGCGTGCATCGCGCTGCACGAGGTCGTGCGGACTGATATGCAGAATCGCGCGGATGCGCAGCCGCACGACATGGCGGCGTGGCTGGCACGCGGGGCTGCGCTCGCGTGCGTGGGGCAGCGCGTGGTGGAGCATCCGCCGGGCTGGCAGGAATCGCCCCTCAGTATTGATCCGCAGCTCGACCCCGTGAGCCTGTTTCCCCATGCAGCGCCGGCGCAGGCCGCAGAGCCGCTCACGCGCGAGCGACTCGAATCGCTCCTGCGGCAATCCGTCATCGCGCGCATGGTGAGTGATGTGCCACTCGGCTGCTTCTTGTCGGGCGGCGTGGATTCCTCGCTCATCGCGGCGTTGGCGCAGGAGCACCTGCGGGCCCGCGGGCAGCGATTGCAGACGTTCACGATGCAGATGCCGCACGCGGCGTATGACGAATCGCCGTATGCACAGGCCGTCGGCGAGCACTTGCAGACCGAGCATCATGTGCTCTCGTGCGAGCGTGATGTCGCGAGTGATCTGATCATGCTCATCGAGCAACTGGGGCTGCCGTTTGGGGACAGCTCGCTCTTGCCGACGTATTGGCTGTGCAAGGCCGCGCGGCAGCAGGTGAAGGTCGCGCTGGCGGGCGATGGCGGCGATGAACTCTTCGCGGGCTATGACCGGCACTGGGCCGGGTTGTTCTTGAGCAAATATGGTCGCGTGCTGCGCAGCCTGCCGAGTGCGGAGCTGCTGGCGAGTGATGATCCCAAGCGTGGACGCAACAAGCTCGCGCGGCTGGTGGATGCTGCCAAGCACGCGGGGTACCAAGACCTTGTCGCGATTTTTCCGGCGTCGATGTATGCGAAGTTGACCAGCACGCCCATTGACGAGCACATGATGAAGCACGCGCGGGCCGCAG
>DATGWV010000148.1:0-11238 GCA_035299305.1 Phycisphaerales bacterium
GACGCCGCTCGCGGTGCAGTTGTGGGGCGAGGGCGCGAGCAACACCACGATGCCCGTGGGCGCGGTGCGACAAGTGACGGCGAGCGGCAAACCTGTTGCTGGCACCAGCAAACCCGCGGCGGGCGGAACAACGACGACAGATCGCAGGCCGTCTCCCAGTGCGAGCGCGAGCAGCACCGAAGCGCCGCCCACTCTGAGCGACGCGGATATCGCGAAGATGAATCGCAGCGAGTCGATGAAGGCGTGGAGTTTGCGTGCGGGCTGGCTGACCGCGAATGGCAAGGCCGACCCGGCGGTGCGAGATCGCGTGACGGCGGAGCGCGACAAGCTGAAGGACCGCATGACCGCAGCCGCCAAAGAAGAGCAAGGAGGCGCCAAGTGACGCAAGCCATGAGTGCAGCTTCCGCAGTGAGAGACGGGGCTCCCAAACCGTCTGGGTTCGCCGGTCTGCCGCGTGCGGCCCGGTGGGGCATCGTGTTTGGCGCGTTTGTCCTCGCGTACTTCTTCGCGATCGAACCCGCGATTGATCGGATGAACAAGTGGAACGCGCAGAGCGATGTGCTGACGGCGGCGCTCAAGAACTACGGCGCGCAAGAGGCCGAGCTGCGAGCGGCGAGCGATGCGATCAAGCTGGGGCAGCGCCAGTTTGGCGATGTCGCTCTGCCGGGCGATGCTCGGGCACGGGCTGATGAATTTCGCGATGCCATCAGTCGAATTCTTGACGCGCGAGGTGTTGATCAGCGAACCATCAGCGCTCGCAGCGGCTCATTCACGCAGGGCCCGCTGGTCGATCATGTGAAGGGCGTTTCGCGCGTGGAGAAGCAGATCGCGGACGTGTCGTTCCTCGCGACGCCCGAGACGCTTGCGGGCGTGCTGGCTGATCTGGAGCGTGAGCGATTCGTCACCAGCGTGCGGCGCGTGTCGGTGCGACAGAGTGAAGGCAAGGACAAGGTTGATAGGCTGCTCCGAGTGGCGCTCGAACTGGAAACCTGGACCATGAGCAAGGTGGAGAAAGCCAAATGACGCCAACGACATCGACATCCACGTCGCCTGTCGTGCAGGCGTGGCGCAACACTACGCTGGGTGGCAAAATCGCCGCGGCGTTACTGCTGGCGCTGGTCGTTCTGTGCGCGAAGCCCGTATACAAAGCGGCTGAAGCGTTGCTGCTGCCCACCCCTGGCGAGTTTGTCGCATCGGGCGATGACAAAAAGGCGGCGGAAGCCCACGCGGCGGCATTTGACGGCTATGTGAAACAGCTTGACGGTCGCAGCCTGTGGTGGACGCCCAGCAAGCCGGGCACCGATGCGACGGTGGTGGTTGAAGAAGACCCGCAGGAAGGCGATGCTCCGCCACCCGCGAAGTATGAGGGTCCGGCGATCGCCGCCATCGTGCTCGATAGCGTCTGGTTCGCGGACGGCTCGAAGCTTTCCGCGACGGATGATGAGAAGGACGGCATCAAGGTGGTGTCGACCAATGCGCCGTGGGACGCGGTGATTCGCTATCGCGGCAAGGAATTCACGGTCCCGTTCTTTGAGCGCGACCGCGTGGTGTTCAAGGACGCGGCCAAGACCAGCAGCGGCGCGGACACGCGCGGCAACACGGCAAACAGCACCGAATCTTCAACGACGGGAACTTCCTCTTCGGGAACCAAGGAATGACGACGATGCGACGCACCGCCCACCGCTTTGTGACCGCTCTTGTGCTTGCCGCTTGCGCAGGCACGCTATCGCCCGCGTTCGCGCAGAACGAGAAACCCGCCGACGCCGCGAAGCAGCAGCCCAATGGCCGGCGCGTCATCGACGGTCCGCCGACCACGCTGGGTTTCAAGAACGTCACGATCGAAGAGATCATTCCGTTCATCGTGCAGGTGACGGGCAAGGTCGTGATGCCGCAGCAGGCGGTGCTCAGCCGGCGCGTGACGATCCTGAACGATCAGCCGATTCCGCGCGAGGAAGCGCTCGATCTCGTCGTGCTCGCGCTCCAGCAGAACGGCACCGCTGTCGTCGAAACTGACAAGACCATCACGCTGCGCGATATCGGCGAGATCACCCGGCAGGACGTGCCCGTGCTTGGGCCCGATACCAGCACGCTCGATCGCACCGACCTGGGCATGTTTCTCGAGAAGGTGTACGCGCTGCGCCACAACACCGCGAAGAAGATGGGCGATGTGGTGAAAGTGGGTCTGCCCGAGTTCGCCAAGCTCACGATCGACGAAGAGAGCAATCAGCTCACGGTGATGGGCAACGTCGCGCTGCTGCAGCGCATTGAGCGCCTGATCAATTCGCTGGATCGACCGGCCGCCGGTGCGCTGCAGACGGAGACATTCCGCCTCCGATACGCCGACGCATCCAGCGTCCGCAATCAGATCAATGAACTCTTCGGCGAGTCGACCACGGCCGCACGCGGGAACAATAACAACAACAACCAGCAGCCGTGGCGTTTTGGCGGCGGCGGTGGGGGAGAAGCCAGCGCAGCCACAAGCGGCGAGATTCGCGTGAGCGCGAGCACGCAGCAAAACAGCGTCACGGTCGTCGCCGATCCTGCGGTGCTTGAGCAGATTCGCATGCAGATCGAGAAGGAGTGGGACCAGCCGCTCACGCAGGAAGCGGTGACGCCACGCATCTACGACCTCAAGTACTCTGACCCCGTCAAGGTCGCGCAGTTGCTGACGGGCCTGTTCGGCGGTACGTCCACAGGCACAGCGGCGACTGGTGGCGGCGGTGGCAATCAGAACCAGCAGAATCGTCAAGATCAGGGCGCTCCGTCTGCGGGACAGGGCGCGGGTCGCCTTGCGGGGCAGTTCACGTTCCAGCCGATCGCCGACGCAGGCCGCCTCGTTGTCGTCGCGAAGAGCCCCGACAATCTGGCCGTCATCGACAGCATCATCGAAGGCATCGATCAGCCGCAGACGGTGGGCTTGCCGGAAGTCGTCGAGCTCAAGCACGCGAGTTCGGAAGACCTTGCGGAACAGCTCAACGCATTGCTCGCACAAGACGGCACGCTTGCGCAGATTCGCCGTGCAGAAGAAGGATTGAGCGCGGGCGACAGCGCGGGCGCGAGTCCCTTTGCTGCGGATGGCGCGACGGGCGCGGCCACAACCGACACGGCCGAACGCGAGAATTTGAGCTTCTGGTGGCAGCGCTCGCGCACGCCGACGGATCGTCGCAACGCGAGCAACCTCATCGGACAGTTGCGCATCGTTCCCGTGTGGCGGCAGAACGCACTCATGGTCGTTTCGCCGCCGGAGTATCGCGAGTCCATTCTCGATCTCATCGCGAAGCTCGACAAGCCTGGCCGGCAGGTGCTCATCTCCGCCATCGTCGCCGAAGTGTCGCGCGAAGACGCGACGGCGCTGGGCCTGCGCTGGAGCAACCAGCAGATCACGACAACGAATCCCGACAACAGCGTCGGCGTGCGGCTTGGCGCAAGCGGCAGCGAAGACACGTTTGCCAACAGCCTCTTCGACACGAGTGTGCTCAGCGCGAGCGCAGACCTGAACCTGCTGCTGCAAGCGCTGAATGAGAAGAGCGACGTCAGCATCCTCAGCGAGCCCAAGATTTTCACCAGCGACAATCAGGAAGCTGAGTTCTTTGACGGTCAGGACATTCCGTTCGTCACTGACACGCAGACCAACGCGCAGGGCAATCTTGTGCAAAGCTTCGATTACCGCGCTGTCGGCATCCAGCTTCGCGCTCGCCCGCGCATCACCGTGAATGGCGATGTAGACCTGCGTGTGAACCTCGAACTTTCGAGCATCGTGCCTGGCGAAACGCTCTTCGGCGGCTTCGTTGTTGATCGTCGCGAAACCACGACGCACACAATCATTCAGAACAAGCAGACGATCGTCATCTCGGGCATCGTGCGTGAGGAGTCGACCAACATCGTCCGCAAGATTCCCCTGCTGGGTGACATCCCGCTGCTGGGCGAGCTTTTCAAGAGCCGCGACATCACCAAGCGCAACACCGAACTGCTCGTCTTCATCACGCCCATCGTCGTCAACAACACGGCGGACAACGTGCCCACCAACGCCCCGTTCATCGAGCGTCTGGAAGCTATTCGCGAGGACGTGGGCCAGAAGATGGACCGCCCCAAGGACAAGGACAAGAAGGAAGCCCCCGTGCTCGTGCCTGTTGAGTCGGAAGGTCAGCCCAAGCCCGAGAGTGATGCACCCACATCAGGCAACAGCGACGCGCAGCCGGAGTCTGCCACTCCATGATGAGGTCGCATCCAACTCGCCTACTCGCGCTCGCAGTCGCATTCGCGGCGTGCGCGTCGCTGGTTGGCTGCGTCACAGTGGTGGAGGACTCGCGGGGTGTGCCGCTTCCCAGACGCGCTGAAACGGGCAAGAAGTCAAACAACTTGCCCAAGAAGCCCGCAGGCAAGACGAGTGCTGTCTCACCGCGCGAGCCCGAGCAGACTGTGCCGCCCGAGTTGCTGCCGCCGCTGCCCGACGGCCAGATCGCCAAACGCGTGGAAGCAAGTTCACTGACGAGTCGCGTGCAGGTTGCGGTGGTGCCGCTGGGCGTTGTCGAGTACGACGGGCAGACGCTGCCACTCGTCTCGCCCGATGGTCGTTTCATCGCAGTGCAGCAAGGCAAGCCGCCCGCGTGGGAGACTGTGCTCGCCGAAGACGGCGCGCCGCTCGCACGACAGACACGCATCGCGATCTATCAGTTCACGGCAAATGGCATCGAGCAAGTCGAACCCGTGGATGCCTTCCCCGATGGATTGCTGCTGGGGCGTGACGCGACCAATCAGCACTTTCTCGTCGAGCAGCAGCGGCCCGACGGCTCGCGTTGGATCGCGACAATCGCATGGGCAACTGGTGCGGCTCGCTGGATCGCCCAGGGCACCGATGTCAACTCGCACGCCGTCTTCGTGCAATCTCCCGACGGTGACAGCATCGCCTACACGCGCCGCCGGCAAGGCTTGGACGAACGCGGCCTCGTGCTGCGTGCACGCGACGGCACAGAGGCAACACTCGCGCCAAGCGTTGGCACGTTCGCATTTCCCATGCCGTCATCGTCGCACGATGTCATCTTCGCGGCTCAGGCCAGCTTCGATGGCATCAGCATCGTCAGCGTCGCCGCGATCACGCAAAGCGGCGTCAAGCTCACGGGCCCGCTCGCGACGCGCAAGCTGACGGACGCGAAGGACCTGTTCACCGCGTATCAGATGTTCGCGCCGCTGCAGCCCAGCGTCTCGCTCATCACCCTTCCCGATAGCGACGATCCCGCCGGTCTCTTCATTCATCCCACACGCGGCCGAGTGGGCGTGTACAACCCCAAAGCCAACACCATCACGAATTTGCCTTCCCAAACCATTGCCGCAACGCGATACGAAGACGCAAGCAATCGCGGCTATTTCGCGACATCACCGCAAGGACTGATCTTCGTGCCCGACGGCGGCTTGGGCAGCGACGATCAGTTCGCCCGCGTTTTCGCCGGGCCGTATGTGCCCCGCGTTATCACGTGGGACGGCCAGCCGACACTCCTGCTCTTCGGTCCCGACAAGCGCAGCACCACGCGGCTGGAACTGCTGCGCATGCGCGTGCAGTGAGAATGAACGAACATTCATGCGTGGGCCGCCCGTGCGATCCGTCTGCGGAATTCCTATGATCTCTGCCCAACAGATCGCCCGCAATGACCGCATTGGATCACACGCTCCAACTTCTGGAACAACTCGCGCCGCGCGTTCAGCAGGTCATGCTCGCCGACCGCCAGCGTCTGTCGCGTCGCCTGCATCAACTGCGTGATCTGGCTCGTCATCGCAACGGTCAGCGTGTCGATGCTGAGCGACTCGCGCTCGACACGCTCGAACTTACGGAGCACGTCGAGAAAGCCGAGCAGCGACTCGCCGATCGCGTTGCGCTCATTCCGCAGATCGTGTACCCCGAAGACCTGCCCGTTGTGCAGCGGCGTGATGAGATCAAGAAGGCGATCACCGATCATCAGGTTGTCGTCCTCTGCGGCGAAACCGGTAGCGGCAAGACCACGCAGCTTCCCAAAATCTGCCTCGAACTTGGCCGCGGCGTGCGCGGTCTGATCGGCCACACGCAGCCGCGCCGCATCGCTGCGCGAAGCGTCGCCAAACGCATCAGCGATGAACTCGGCTCTCGGCTGGGCGAACTCGTGGGTTTCAAAGTTCGCTTTGGTGATGAGACCAGCTCACGCAATCTCATCAAGTTGATGACCGACGGCATTCTGCTCGCTGAAACGCAGAACGATCGGTTTCTCAATCAGTACGACACGCTCATCATCGATGAGTCCCACGAGCGAAGCCTCAATATCGATTTCATGCTGGGCTACCTGCGAACGCTGCTGCCCAAGCGGCCTGATCTCAAGGTGATTGTCACCAGCGCGACGATCGATCCCGAGCGGTTCGCGCGTCACTTCGCGACGCAGCGCGACGGTGTGCTGCGCGAGGCTCCGATCATCAGCGTCTCGGGCCGCACGTATCCGGTCGAAGTTCGGTACCGCCCGCCCGCGAGTGATGACCTCGACGAACGCGATGAGGAGTTTCAGCACCACATTCTGCAGGCGGTTGATGAGCTCTGCATGGAAGGCCCGGGCGACATTCTCGTCTTCCTTTCAGGCGAGCGCGAGATTCGCGAGACCGCGGAAACGCTGGAGAAGCACAAGGACCCAACAGGCTTGCGCACGCAGGTGCTGCCGCTTTACGCGCGGTTGACCGCGGAAGAGCAATCCAAAGTCTTCGAGCCCCACGACGGCCGCCGCATCGTGTTGGCGACCAATGTCGCGGAAACCAGTCTGACCGTGCCGGGCATTCGGTATGTCATCGATCCCGGTTACGCGCGCATCAATCGCTACAGCCCCAAGACGAAAGTTCAGCGGTTGGAAATCGAATCGATCAGCCGCGCGAGCGCGGACCAGCGCAAGGGTCGCTGCGGCCGCCTCGGTCCGGGCGTGTGTATTCGCCTCTACGACGAGAAGGACTTCGCCGATCGCGCCGCATTCACCGATCCGGAAATCGCACGCGACAATCTCGCCAGTGTCATTCTGCAGATGGCGTATCTGCGGCTGGGAAAGGTCGAGGACTTTCCGTTCGTCGAAGCGCCCGACCCGCGCGCGGTGCGCGATGGTTACGAAACACTGCACGAACTCGGCGCAATCGACGACAATCATCAACTGACTTCAATCGGTCGCGACCTCGCGAAACTACCCATCGATCCGCGTATTGGTCGCATGATTCTGGCTGCAGGGCGGGAGGGAGCGCTCGCCGAAACACTCGTGATCGCGTCAGCACTCGCGATTCAAGACCCGCGCGAGCGGCCCATGGCTCTTGCCGACAAGGCCGACGCCGCGCACGAGCAGTTTGATGACGCTGAGGGCGACTTCATCAGCTATCTCAACCTATGGCACGCGTGGCGCGACAAGAAGCGTCATCTTTCGGGCAGCAAGCTTCGTCGCTGGTGCAAAGAGTCATTCGTTTCGTTCGTGCGCATGCGCGAGTGGGAGGATGTGCACGCACAGCTCGCCGAACTCGCGGGCGAGCTGCGTCTGCGCATGAATCGCGACAAGGCCCCGCTAGACCGCATTCACCGCGCGCTGCTCACAGGCCTGCTCTGTAACATCGGCCAGAAACCCGAGAAGCTCGACGCCGCTGATCGCGAGAAAGGCAACTACCTGGGCGGACGCGGCAATCGTTTCAGCATCTTCCCCGGCTCGGCACTCTTCAAAGCCGGTCCCAAGTGGCTTATGGCCGCGGAAATCGTGCACACCACCAAGGTCTACGCACGCACCATCGCGCCAGTCACGCCCGAGTGGATTGAAGAACTCGGCACGCACTTGCTCAAACGCACGTACAGCGAGCCGCGTTGGGACAAGCACACCGGCAAGGTCGTCGCGAATGAACGCGTGACCATCTACGGCCTTGAGCTCGTGCCGAAGCGTCGCATCAGTTACGGCGCAATCGCGCCCGATGTCTGCCGCCAGATATTCGTGCATCATGCTCTCGTGCTGGGCGAACTTGAACGCCAGCCCAACTTTCTGCGGCACAATCTCGATCTCGAAGAGCGTGTGAAAGAGCTCGAGGTGCGCACGCGCCGCAACAATCTTGTCGCAAACAGCGATAAACGCTTCGCTTTCTATGACGCACGCGTGCCCAAGGACATTGTCGCCGCAGCGCCATTTGAGAAGTGGCGTCACGAGCACGCTAAGAAGGAGCCACGCCTGCTCTTCATGTCGCTTGATGATCTGCTGAGCGACAATGCGGGACTGCCTCCCGAAGAAGCCTACCCCGATGAGCTGGATGTCGGACCATTCAAGCTGCCGCTCAGCTACTCGCTCGATCCCGCGAGCGAGAAGGACGGCATCACGGTGCATGTGCCGCTCGATGCGCTCGGGCAGGTGCAGCCCGAGCGTTTCGCTTGGCTTGTGCCCGGACACGTTCGAGAAAAGGTCGAGACCGTGCTGCGCGGCCTGAGCAAGGAGTGGCGTCGGCTGCTGCCGCCCGCGTCACAACTCGCTGAAAGCGTGCTGCCCCTGATGAAGTACGCCGATGGTGTATTCATCGAGCAACTTCGTCTTGCGATTCTGAAGCTCACGACGATCGATGTGCCGCGCGAGGCTCTCAGCGCCGTGCAACTGCCACTCTGGATGAGCATGCGATTCGAAGTGGAGGGTGATGGCGACGCTGTCCTCGCTGCCGGCCGCGATCTCAATCAGCTCAAGGCATTGCTCGCGCCAAAGCTCAAGGCGGGCATGCTGACCAGCCCCAATCGCTACAACCGCGACGGCATCAAGCAGTGGGACTTCGGCGATCTGCCCGAGCGCGTCGAAATTGATCGGGGCGGCGTTCGCATCGGCGCGTTCCCGGGCATCGTTGACAGCAAAGCCAGCGTTTCTCTGCGACTATTTGATACGTTCGAGAGCTCGCAAGCCGCGACCCGTCACGGTACGCGCCGCCTCTTCATGTTCGCTGCCACTGATGCAATCCGCCGTCACGCGACATACATCCCTGGCGTGGAAACCGCCGCGATGCTCTTCGGCCAGGTCGGTTCGCCAACACAGTTCCGCGAAGGCGTCGCTGAACTCATCGCCGATCGCGCCTTCATCGGCGACATGCTGCCAGTTCGCACAGAGAAAGAGTTCGCCTTCCGCGTCACACGCGGCGTGGAACGACTTGGCGCAGCGACGCAGGAAGTCGCGCCGTTGTTGACAAATCTCATGCAGCTCTACCACGCCGCCGCGCGAGAACTCGCGGGCAAGCATCCGCCTGCCTTCGAGCCCGCCGTGAATGACATGCGCGACCAGTTGGGCAAGCTGATGCGAGCCGACTTCATGGTCGCCACGCCCTTTGAGTGGCTGCGCCACTTCCCGCGATACTTCCAGGCGATGCGTGTGCGTCTCGCACGCCTGCCCGGCGGCGGCATCGCGAAGGATCAGAAGCAGTTCGCAGAAATCGCGCCGCTGCTACGCGGCTACGAAGAACTCGCTCGCCGCCAGAAGGAACTGGGCCTGAATCCGCAGAAAGTGGAAGAGTTCCGCTGGCTGCTCGAAGAGCTTCGCGTGCAGCTCTTCGCGCAGGATCTTCGCACCGCCGTCCCCGTTTCCAGCAAGCGGATGCTTGAACTCTGGCACGAGATTGTGAAACAGTGACCTGCGATGCTGCACGTGCTCATCATCCTCGCGCTCGCTCTCTCGCGCCTGCCAGACATGACAGGCGACGCGACATGGGAAGCACCGTTCCGCGAGCACGCTTGGCTTGTCATCCCGGCCACATTCTCGGTGTGGATCGTTTTCCATCTTTACGCCTCGCGCGTGCGCACGATGATGGGCCGAGCCGGGTCGGCATCGCGCATCGCACGCCTATATCGCTTCCTCGACGCTGCACGCATCATGTCCATGCTTGTGCTGCTCGCCGGCGTGTCGCTCGCACGCTGGGACGAGGCGGTGCGATCCCTGGTTGGTTCCAGCATCCTGCTCGATGAACTGCTCATCGCCAGTCCCGTACTCCTCACGCTCATCTTCACGTGGTGGAGCATGGCACCGATCGAGCGCCTCATGCAGGAAGCCCAGCTCATTCGTAAGCTCGACGAAGGTGGTGTCATCACGCACCTTCCCACGCGATGGCAATCGGTGTGGCAGCATGTGCGATTCTCGATGCTGCTCGTACTCGTGCCGCTCAGTCTCATGATCGCGTGGCATGACCTCTTGCGACTCGCGCCTGTGTGGCTGCCTTCGCAGCGAGCGTGGATCACAACGTACTACGAGTGGCTGTCGTGGGGTGGCGTCGCTGGCATGTTGTTGCTCGCGCCATGGCTTATGAAGGCCCTGTGGGACACGGTCCCGCTCGAAGCGTCGGAGCTGCGCGAGCGCATCATGCACGTATGCCGCACACACCGCGTGCGTGTCACCGGGCCGCTTGTGTGGCGAACGTACGGCTCGATGGTGAATGGCGCGATTCTCGGCATGTTCTGGCCCTTCCGCTACCTGTTGCTCACAGACGCGCTGCTGGAGCGCATGCAGCCCTCGCACCTCGAAGCCATCGTCGCGCACGAAGTCGCGCACGTGCGATATCGCCACATGATCTGGCTGGGTGTAGTTGTCGCGTCCTCAGCCGTTGCGTCCGGCTGGCTGCTCGAACTGCTTGCCGCACAGTTGCCCGTTACGCACTCGCTGCTCTCGCCGATCGTCGCGAGCGTCATTGCGTTCGCTAGCGCCATCGCCGCGTTTATCTTCGCCAGCCAGCGATTCGAATGGCAGGCCGACGCTTTCAGCGCGACACATCTCGCCAAAGAGCAAGGTGCTGCGACGGTGAGCGATACCGCCGTCACTACTGTCGCGTCCACGCTGGGCGAAGTTGCGTACGCCAACGGAATGAGCATTGATCGCATCTCGATCCGCCACGGCTCCATCGCAACGCGCCAACGCAAAGTGCGTGCGCTCGCCGGTCTGCCGCTCGATCGTCTACCCATTGATCGCACGGTCCGCGTCATCAAGATCACGTCGTTTCTGCTGCTCACGCTGGGCATCGCGGCGATGTTCGTGCCTTGGGGCTAGTACCATCGCCCATGCTTTCCGCTTTTGAGCAGCGCCTCGTTGCTGACATCTCCCGCCGACATGACGAGCTCGTTCGCGATCTGTCGATGTGGGTGCGCGTTCCCAGCGGTCGCGGCTGCAAGCCCGCGCTCGATGAGATGCGAGGATTGCTCGTCGGCCGCCTCGTGAAGCTCGGCGCAGCGCCGCACGAAGTTGCCGGCACACCCGCCCCGAC
>DATGWV010000149.1:0-2055 GCA_035299305.1 Phycisphaerales bacterium
CACCAAGAAGACGCCAACCGGCACGAGCACAGGGACGAGCAGCCAGCCCCAGCCCAAGATGAAAACGCCCAAGCGGATGAGCGCGCTTGACGCGGCTGCCCAAGTGCTCGCCAGCAGCGACAGGCCGCTGCGCTGCACTGAACTCGTCGCGGAGATGCAACGTCGTAGCTTGTGGACCAGCCCCGGTGGCGCGACGCCCGAGAGCACTTTGCACGCAGCCATCACCCGCGAGATCGCGACCAAGGGCGACACCGCACGATTCAAGAAGGTCGAGCGCGGGCTCTTCTCCGCACGCGGTTGAGAAGTTTGCATTCAACGCTTCCCTCCCGTCTTCGCCGCAGCCTCACAGGTTGCGGCGTTGCTCGTCGTGGTGGGGGCTGCGACACGCTGCGCTCGCTTGCCCGTGAATACCTCCCAGCGACGCACCGCGACTTCGACGAAGACCGGCTCAAGTTCGATAGCGAAGCAACGTCGGCCTTCCCGCTCCGCAGCAATGATCTGACTTCCGCTACCACAGAACGGCTCGAAGCAGATGTCGCCGGGTTTGGTGTGCTTGCGCATGGGCCTTGCGAACAACTCCACGGGCTTCTGAGTGGGATGCTCGTTGCCCACGATGCGGCTCTTGCCCTCCCAGTCAATGTCCCAAACCGAACTGAATGTGTGATCGCTGTCATGCACCGGCTGCGAACCTTGCCGCCAGCCCATCATGCACGGCTCGTGGCGGAAGTGCCAGAAGACGCGGCCAAAGACCGCCGACGGCTTCACCCAAACGATTTGCTGGTGGTTAAGAATGCCAAGCTCGTCCCAGATGCCAGCGATGAGCGATGACCGCTTGTGGGCGTGCCAGGTGTAGATGGGTGCGTGAGGCGCGAGTACGTCGAGCACGTTGCGAAAGGTGTCGGTGAAGAAACGACGCGGATCAGTGATGTCGATCTCGCGGAACGTGTCGCTCCAGTCCTTGCCGCTGTCGTTGGGACGCTCGCCGGTGTAATCGACCAAGTAGGGCGGATCAGTCGCGACAAGCTTGGCAAGCTGTCCGTCCATGACCAGCCGCACGTCCGACAGATTCGTTGCGTCGCCGCAGAGCAGTCGGTGGTTGCCAAGGAGCCAGAGGTCGCCCGCCTTGGTCTCCACCTGCTGCTTAGCCGCAGGCGTGTCGTCAGGCTCAGTTTCACCATCGCGGTTGAGTTCGCCAAGGAGTTGTGTGAGTTCCTGCTCGCTGAAGCCGATGTCGTGGAGCGGGATGTTGAGTTGTTCGAGTGCGGCCAATTCGCCGGCGAGAAGTGCGTCGTCCCAAGTCGCCAAGTCAGAGGTTTTATTGTCAGCGATGCGCAGGGCGCGCGTCTGCTCGGGCGTGAGTTCGGCAGCGACGTGGACAGGAACGGACTGCATGCCCAACAGGATCGCGGCCTTAAAGCGCGTATGCCCGACGATGATGACGCCATCTTTGTCAAGGACGATGGGTTGGCGGAAGCCGTACTTGGAAATACTCGCGGCGACGGCAGCGACTGCGTGGTCGTTCCGGCGGGGGTTACGGTCGTACGGCTTGATCGTCGATAAAGGACGATTCTCAATCTTCATCTCAACCACCTTCCGGCATTGCCGGGGCAAGGGTGCGGTGCCGGGCTCAGCGAGCCAGCGGCGCGGTGGATGGATGAGTGGATGCGGGCAGAAGATGCTACACAGGTGAAACCGTTCGGCTACAAACGCGATTGACAGCGATGTGGCGGTCTGACTGTCGCGACTGTTGCGACTGTTGCAACAGTTCTATTTATTTCCTATGTGCGCTTACGTCTGTGTCTTGTGAGTTGTGCTCTCGCGCGTACGCGAAAAGAAGTTGAACTGTCGCGACAGTCGACGCAGTCGAGCCAGCATCTCGTGGCTCTTTGACCTCGCTGAATCAAATCCTGGCTCCTCGCTCAGTTGAGGAGTTGGATGCCCTCGAGGAACGACATCCCGCCCGTTGTGCGCTTGAGTTTCTTGCCAGGCAGGGCCGAGTTCAGTTCTCGTCCGAACTCTTGTGGAGACAATGTGCCGTCCAGGTGCTCCTGGCTT
>DATGWV010000150.1:0-2464 GCA_035299305.1 Phycisphaerales bacterium
GTCCCACTCCACCACACATCTCGGAGCGTCGAGCAAAACTCCGCGAGTTCATCCGCGGGCAACGGCTCAAGCGACGCGATCTCCTCCTCCAGCCGCTCGCCACTCAAGCGCTCATACGTCACGAGGTCCGGCGAACCTTCCAGCACCTCACGCGCCACACGAATGCCGATGGCATGTGCCGTCAGATCATCGGGAGTAAACGACGACCGCCGCTCCGACACAAACGGCACCATCGAGTACCCAAACCACGTCGAAATCTCATGCCACGCCAGCAACCGATACGTTGTCGCCGCTGCGAGTTCGATGCGCTGCGATTCAGTCAGCTCCGCCGGAGCGGTCACAGCCACATCCAGGTTCTCAAACACAAACCGCGCGATTCGCGTTTCCCCGTCAACTGGCGCCCGCTCAAGTTGCAGGTTCACATACCGCGTCCAGTCAAGCGTCTCCCGCGCGTGCGAGATGTCCACAAATCCCGCTTTCGCGGTAAACACAATGCCTCGGTCCCCCTCCACTTCAAACGGCCGAGCCAGTCGTGATCGGTAGTAATGCGGCGCGAGATTCGCCGGCTCCGCCGCAGCGAACAGCGACGTCACGCCAGGAAACGGCAGCGACCCAAATCGCGTCGGCGGCTTGTCGCCTGCGGTCTGACATCCAACCAGCAGCAAAGCCGTTCCCACTAAAACACACAGTTTCTTGCCACTTTCGACAACCTTTTGCGTGCACATCACGTACTCCTCTCACACACACTGTGACGAGGTGCAACATTTTTCAGTGAGTGCAGAATGAAGCCTGTTTCATGCTGCAATATGAGACGTGATTCATTCCCAGTTCATCAGACCACCACGTGATTCAGCGAAGATGTGAGCGTGAGAGATTGCCAGCGGAGCCTGGCACAAAAGGAGTCACGCATGGATCTTCGCAACGCTGATGTTCAAGCAACGACGGACGCCTTCGAGGCTCGGGCCGATCAACACGCAGCGGTGGAACCCGCCGTCACTGGCATCAACGCCGCACCAGAAATGAACTCGCTTCGCCTCGCGCCTCAGCGCATCACCCATATCACCGCAACGCCCGCGTCGCGGCCCCAGCCTCGCACCATGACGAATCGCCGACCCGTCACCGATCTGGTGATGAACAGCATGGGCTTCCAGCAAATGTCCCGCGAACGCGAACAGGAACTCGCCCGGGCCATGCGCGACCAAGGTGATCAGCACGCCCGCGCCGAACTGATTCAGGCTCACGTGCGGCTCGTCACCTCCATCGCACGCGGCCTCGCCAATCGCGGCATTCCGCTCGACGAACTCGTCGCCGAGGGCAACATCGGCCTCATCCGCGCCGTTGATCGCTTTGACCCCAACGCCGGCGCACGCCTCAGCACCTTCGCGTTCGGCCACATCCGCCACGCGATGACCTCGCTCTTCCGCCGCAATTCCGTCAAAGGCCGTTTGGGCCACTCCACTCGCCGCGACGTTGCAACTCTCGAAACGGCCGCCGCGCGTCTGCAAAGCCGCCTGGGCCACGAAGCTGACGACCGTGAACTCGCCGAAGAACTTGGCTGGACTTCCCAGCAGGTCGTCAAGGTCCGCCGCGTGCGTGATCTCGTCACCAACTGGTCCGAACGCCTCAGCCACGAAGTGCGCCTGCACGCGGTGAGCAACGACATTACCGACGAACGCCCCGACGAACGTCGCCGCACCGCAGCCACGCAGGTTGAGCGCGCCCTCGCAGTGCTTTCACCTCTCGAACGCCAAGTCATCGAACTCACCTTCGGCCTTCGCACCCAGTGCCGCATGGGCAGTGCGCAAGTCGCCGCAGTCACTGGCTTGGCTCCTCGCGAAGTGACCCGCATCAAGACGTTCGCGCAGCTCAAACTCACGCGCCACAACGCCTCGGTCCGTCGCGCGTCGTGATCGCTCTCCCAATCCACACACCGAGCGGAGACGCTCGCACCGGGCACCTTCCACAGAAGGTGCCCGTTGTCTTTGTACCGCATTCAACCTGCCGTCACTCGCACATCCCGCACCAATGTGATTTCAACTTCACCCGCCGTTCACACGCGTCCCATCACCCAATCCATCATCGTTGTGCAGGCAATGTCGCTTGCAGACCAGATTCACCGCATCTCACGAAGGAGATCGCAATGACGAACACGAATCCCGCCAAGAACACGACCAATCAGACGCAAGGTGGCAACACCGGTTCACAAGCCGGTCGCACAGCACAGGGTGCTGATCGCGGCGCTCAGGGCCAAGGCCAGCAGGCGCAAGGCCAGCAGAACCAGCAAGGCATGAATCAGCAAGGCCAAGCTGGCCAGACGCAACGCCACGATCAAAGCCACGGCACGCAAGGCCAAGGCGCAGGTCGCGGCGCGCAGGGCCAGACCGGCAACCGCGCCGACATGACGGGCGACAAGATCGAAACGCCCGCTCGACCCACCACCGCTCCCTCAGACCCCACCAACCCC
>DATGWV010000151.1:0-9043 GCA_035299305.1 Phycisphaerales bacterium
TGGGTGGTGGAGCCCTGGGTGTGACGGGAACGAGCACAGTCACGATCAACGCTTCTACGTTTGAATCAAACGCGGTGACCGTGCCGAGCGGAGTGACGACGCTTGGGGGCGGCGGTGCCATCTCAGTTCGTGACACAGCCAGCTTGACCGTCTCAGGCGGCAACTTCGTGAGCAATTCGTCAGAGCGTGGATCGGGAGGAGCAATCCGCGTCGGCGCTAGTTCCGGCATGTCGCCGAATCTGACGCTGCAAGGCGCCACTTTCACCACGAACACGGCAAACGGAAGTGGTGGCGGTGCGGTTGCATTCGGTGGGACCGGATCGTGCAGCATCACGCTGTGTGCCTTCGATGGCAATCGCGCCTTGGGCAGCTCAGGCGGAGCCTTCGCGACACTGAGCACCGCATCGGCAAGCAATGGCGGCGTGCAGATTGACGAATGTACCTTTCGCAACAACCTCGCAGGCGTCGCTGGCGCAGTTCAGATCGGTTCGCTGGTCGTTATCACCGATTCGCTGTTTGAAGCCAACGAAGCAACTGGCGCAACGAGCGGCAGCTTTGTGCTGACCGGTGGCGCGGGCGCGATCCGTACCAACACTGCTCCCAGCGGGACTCGCGTGGAACGCTCGATATTCCGCAACAATGTCGTCCGTTTCGCGGCGGGCGAAGGTGGCGGCGCGATTCGCGCCTCACGTGGCTTTCTCGCGATCAATGCCTGCACCTTTGATGACAACCGTGTTGAAGTGAATCCAGCGAACAACGTCACGATCCACGGCGGCGCTGTTCATCTTGAGGGGCGTTCAACGAGCACGCTCCCGGTGTTCAGCGTGACACACTCGACGTTCCGCCGCAACACGACCCGTGATGCGGCCCTCGGTGTGGGCGGTAAAGGTGGCGCGATCTTCACCACGCTGCGTCAACAACTGACCATCACGGGCAACACATTCATCGACAACACGTCACAGGATGGCGGGCACGTGCTCGTCGAGACGACATTCGCCGGTCAGGTCAACTTCAGTGACAACTCGTTCACAGGCGGCGGGGCGATTCCCACCGCCGCGCCGTTTGCGAATCCGGGCCAAGGCGGAGACGGTGGGGCAGCGAGCATCGTGACAGGGTTTACGTCGACCGCGCCCATGATTATCGACAACACCACAGTGACCAACGTGGCCGCGAAGAACACGGGTGGCTTCTCGATTACTTCCCCGACGCAGCCAATCGTGATCGAGGACTCGACCTTTACCAACGTTCAAGCAAATGCGATCTCCAGTAGTAACGGCGGCGACAACGCTGCACTCAGCATCAACAGCGTCGGCACGACTATTCGACGTACGACATTCACCGGCTTGCGATCCAAGCTCAACGGCGTGCGAATCAGCGGCCCGGTCGATGCAACAGCGGTGATTGAAGACGTACGTTTCGATGACTGTGACGCGATTCCATTCGGAAGTAGCTTTGGGGATGCGGGGGGCCTGCGCGTGGGCGTGTCAAGCGTCACCATCGAGCGAGCCGAGTTCATCGATTGCGACGCGCGCGTCGGTGGCGGCCTGTATGTAGAGGGCAGCGGGCCGCTGGTGCTGCGCGACGCGACCTTCCGCGACTGCAGCGCTGTCGGCAACAACGGCGGCGGAGCTCGCATCGCGCGAAACGGAAGCGTCACTATCGACCGTACAAAGTTCGTGAACAACACAGCTGCTCGTGGCGCGGGCTTGTGGTGTGACGGCGCTATCGCCACGATCAGCAACTCGCTCTTTGCTGGCAATGCCAGCACAAACAATGACGGAGCTGTCGCGCTGGACGGCAATGGCTCGCATCGATTCATCAACAACACCGTGGCGAACAATACTGGCAACGCGTTGTACATCGCGACCGCGCAGACCGACGAACTGATCAACAACGTGGTATGGGGAAACACAGGGCCCGCGATCATTGAGATCAACAGCGGCGGCGGTAACGCACCGCAAGTGCCCGCGTCGTACAACGTCGTTCAAGGCGGATACGCCGGCGCGACCAATCTCTCATTCGATCCGTTGTTCGTGGATGCCGCGAACGGCGACTTCACTTTGGCGAGCGGCTCACCCGCCATCGACGCTGGCGACAACACACCGTGGGGAACCGCCCTCGTGCTCGATGTGTCGGGCGCGCCGCGCTTCATCGATGTCGCAAGTTCACCTGACACGGGCGTAGGCCCCGCTCCCATCGTTGACATGGGCGCGTTTGAGCGCGACGAGCCGACGATCATCTGCGACGACATCGACTTCAACAACAACGGCGTGTTTCCTGAGGATCAGGATGTGCTCGACTTCTTCGTCGTGCTTGCCGGCGGGGCGCCAGCCACATGTGACTCGCTGCAGGGCTGCAACGACATCGACTTCAACAACAACCAGGTGTTCCCCGAAGATCAAGACGTGCTTGACTTCTTCAACGTGCTCGCGGGTGGTTCGTGTCCTTGATGCGAATGCCACGAGTTGTACACGTCCTCGCAAATAGTTGATCCATCACATGTCGTTCACTGACTGAGGAGAATCTCAATGACTCGTCATGCCTGTTCCATCATCCTGACACTCGTTGCGTGTGCCGGTGCGACCCATGCGGCTGTCATCAATGTGCCGGCCGACCAGCCCACGATTCAGGCTGCGATCACTGCTGCTGTCAATGGCGATGAGATCGTGGTTGCGCCTGGAACCTACAGCGAGCAACTTGACTTCCTTGGTAAGCAAATCGTCGTCCGCTCGTCGGCCGGAGCATCGAGCACGATCATCAGTGGAGGTGGAACAGTCGCTCCGCTCGTGCAGTTCACAACTGGAGAAACGGCGGCGACTCGACTCCAAGGCTTTACGCTTCGCGAGGCCACATCGGCAGTCAGCCAAGGTGGCGCGCTCCAAATTGCGACGGCGAGTCCCACCATCGCCGACTGCATCATCACCACGAACACGTTGACTGGCTCCGGCACCGGGGCGGGCGCGAACATAGTCGACGCAACACCGACGTTTCTTCGCACCATCTTCGCTGACAACACCAGCGACGGCGTTGGGGGCAGTGCGCTGTACATCGCGGGTGCTTCAAACGTCACCGTCACCGAGTGCACCTTCACGAACAACGAGGATGTGAACGCTGCAGGAAATCCGGGAGCCATCTCGGTCGCGACGAGCACGCTCACCGTGAACAACTCGATCTTCATCGGCAATGATGCCGGTGGCGGAGGACTTGGTGGAGCGATCAACGCCGATGCGAGCACGGTCATCATCACGGGCGGACGCTTTGAGAACAACGCTGCGACTGACGGCGGCTCAGGTGGTGCCATCTACAGCTTCGACGGCGACTTGACGGTGACGAATGCAGTGTTCGTTGGCAATCAGGGTGGCGCGATCTTCAACGACGGGGGCACGGCGATCATCACCGCGAGCGTGTTCGAAGAGAACATAAACGAGGGGGGATCCGGTGGTGGCGTGAGCATCAGCGGTGGTTCCGGAGTCATCACCGGATCAACATTCATCCGCAATCAAGCGATCGGCGGCGCAGGTGGGGGCGTCGGTGTTGACTCGTTCCTCACGCCAGCCGACATTACCATCACCGACTGCACGTTCATTGAGAATGAAACACCCGGCGGCAGTGGTGCGGCCTTCTACGCCGAGGGATCACTGTTCGCGACCGTTCCGCCGATCTCAGGCGTGATTGATCGCTGCACGTTCATCGACAATGGGTTGCTCGATGATCCCAACAACGGCGGATCGGGTTCAACCGTCGAACTGCGGCGGCGTGTGGATCTGCTCTTCACCAGCAGCCTTCTCGCTGGCAATATCGGCGCAAGCGGTAGCGTGGCGCTGTCCAACACTGCTCGCGCGGAGTTCGTCAACTGCACGCTTGTTGACAATGTCCCCGATCCTTCCAGTCGCACGTTCTCACTTCCGGCAACGGCTGTGCTCCGCGTGCGCAACAGCATCGTGCGGGGTGATACATCGCAGAATCGCCGCATGTTCCCAGCTTCGCTGCCGGCGGCGGCGTTGACCGTCGAGCATTCAAACGTCTCGGGTGGCTATGCCGGCGTGGGCAATATCAACCTTGACCCGGGCTTTGTCGACACGGTCAGCGGTGACTATCGCCTCACCGCGAGTTCGCCGAGTGTTGACGCAGGTGATAACGCGTTCGTGCCGACATCTTCAGTGCTTGACCTGGACGGTACAGCACGCATCGCCGGTCCCGCCGTCGACATGGGCGCGTACGAACAAGGCGGGGCATCCGCTTGCGATGACATCGACTTCAACAACAACGGCGTCTTCCCGGAAGATCAGGATGTCGTCGACTTCTTCAACGTCCTTGCCGGCGCCGAGTGCCCTAGTTGCAACGACATCGACTTCAACAACAACGCCGTGTTCCCCGAGGACCAAGATGTCGTGGACTTCTTCAACGTGCTGGCAGGCGGAGACTGCTAAGTCACTCGTCTGAGTCGTCTGCAACTGTGACCAATCCCCACACCCAATCGATCAGTGAGGTCACGTAGTTGCCCGCGCTTCATCATTACCAAACTTCGGTGCGTATCTGGCGCGGCATGGTCACTGCCCGGTGATCTGTCGCGTATGCGATGATCATGCTGTGCAGTCCATCTCTCTGTGGTTGTAACGCAGCAGCGGTGCGGAAGCGGCTGACATCACGGCTCTCTTCAAGGCCCAGTGGTGAACTACCCGCATGCTGCGGCGAGCCGTCACGGGCATGCACGAGCTGCAACGCGACAGCGGCGAGCACGGCGATCGCGGTGGTCGGGACGCGGGGTGTCGGCTGCTTCGGGCACGTGACCGCGTCACGGGGTATATGGGCCTCCATCATCTAACTCTCTGCGCGTCCGGGGTGGATAGTGCATGGAAGATGCGAAGAGTCACGCCTGTGCACGGACGCTTTCGCATGTCTGGTGATTGGAGATCCTCCAGCGTGCAGGGCTGTATTCCAGCACGTCACGATGAAGAAGCTCGAAACAAAGAACCGCCCCACGCGTGGTAAGCGTGCGGGGCGGCAACAAGAAGAGTCACTGTGTTCGTACTGCTAGCCGAAGTCGCCTGTTGACAAGATCAGGGACAGTTGCCGCCAGCGAGCACGTTGAAGAAGTCCACGACGTCCTGATCCTCCGGGAAGACACCGTTGTTGTTGAAGTCGATGTCGTTGCACGTGCCGGTGCCACAGGTTCCGCCCGCGAGCACCGTGAAGTAGTCGACGGTGTCTTGATCTTCGGGGAAGATGCCGTTGCCGTTGAAGTCGATGGAGTCGCACGCTGGCACAGCGGCAACGACTCGGAAGCCCAGGAGAGAGGTCACGGAGGCTGATGCAGTGGAAGACGCACGGAAGGTCGACGCTTGGTTTGCCAGTGCAGCGGAGTACGAGCCGCCCCGAACGCCACGACCCATCGCCCCGACGACCGATTCATTCCACTCGGCAACGTTCCCGCTCATATCAAACACGCCGGAGAAGTTGGCCGCATACGAGCCAACGGGCCGGGTGTCGGGGATCACATTGCCGAAGTTTGCCTGCGCAGTCGTCAACGTGTTGCTCGACGTGCCGTATTGCCAGTAGTTGTCGCTGTCGCCGCCCAGGTCGACGGGCTGGTAGTACGCGGCCTTGTACCACTCGTTCTCGTTGGGCAGCGCCCACTGCCAGCTCGCGCTGCGTGTGACGGCGGTGTTCACCGGGCTGGTTACGCCGCCGAGTTCGTACGCGCCGCTCTCGGTGGTGCTGTTGTCCTGCGCGCCCTCGGGCTGCCCGTTGTGCAGCCAGTTGGCAAAGCGGCAGGCGCTCCAGTAGCGAACATGGTTCACGGGGTGATTCTCGCGTCCGCTCACCGTTGAATAGGTGTACGACCCAGACGCGCCCGAGCGGGTGATTCCGCCGGTGGATCCACCCATATTCGTTACGTAGAGCCCGTGCGTGTCAGTGTCGGCGACGGCATTCAAGAATACCGCATACTGCGCGTTCGTCACTTCCGTCGCTCCGATCCTGTACGCGTAGGCCACCGCGCCGTAGAGGTTGCCGGTCGTGGGGTCCGCAGCGTTACCGGTGTTGTCAATCAGTTCAGTGGGGATGGCCAACTCTGTGTTGAAGGTCACGCGGAGATTGTCGTACAACGCCCGGTTGTCGATCGCGCCAAACTGCGGGCCATTGCTGTCGCTGGTGAAGAAGCCGAAGTTGATCGGCGCGCCCGCCGCGGAGAAGTCGGGACGACCGGCCAGCCCGTCGACACGGGTAAAGCTTGAAGCGACAAACGTGAACGAGTTAGTGCGCCATCCCTGGTTCCGGACCGAGCCGACGACGTTGGGCGTGACGTAGTCAATCCCGTTCTGCGTGATCGCCATGCCGATAAAGTGCCCGACACCGTTGATTCCGCTGATGGAGAACGCGTCGATACTGAACTCGATGGACTCGATGAACTCAAAGCCGGAGTCAAACGTCGCGGCCGGCACAGTGCCCATGTGCAGACCAAGGACGTACGAGCCAGAATTGTTGACGGTGCGAACTTCTCGACTCGTGGCGGGATTGCCGCTCGCGGCCTGCGAGACGCTGACGCTGCCGCCGTTGCCCGTCGTGATCGTCCGCCGCGACCAGTCCGCCGGATTGAACGTGCTGTCTTGAAAAGTGGTGTGACCGGCTGAGGCGGTGCTGCCGACAACCAGCAACATGGCGAGTGCAAGAGGTGTGCGAACGCTGTGGAACGGGATGCTGGTCTTCATGGCTTGATTCTCCTGAGAGCAACTGCTGCACGATCGAATGGCAAGGGACGACAGTCTCATGTCATGAGCGTGCGGGTCGATCACGGATCGACCTCACCCGCTCATAGCCACAAACGGAGTCTGCTGGCGCAAGGCGCAATGAGATCAGCACTTTTTTCTTGCTTCTATCCATGCCTTGCTCGAGGCGAGAAGCGATCGCCTACCCGATGGCGACGGCACAGCGTTCAAACCCATAACTCTTGACGCGGCCGTTGAGCAAAGGGCCCAGCACGGTCTGCGAGGGCGAACGCCTTGAAAGCGATCTCAGCTTGCTGTGCGAGGTTACTGGCTGTCAATCAACAGCTGTTCCGTCGCAACCGCTTCGGATTCGCGTCCGGCTGAGCGAAGTGATGTGACGAGCGCTCTGCGAACAGCTTGAGTGGTCGGATGACTTCCATACGGGAAAAGTGCGGTCGCCATCGATTCGGCTTCACGCAAGGCGGAGATCGCCCGTTGCCAGTTCCGTAGTTGCGCATCGATTGCTGCACAGTCGATCAGGCACAACACAATGGAAGGGTGGATCGGTCCGGTTGCGTCCCGTTGCTCTTGCAGCGCGGCTGTCGCGAGTTCCTGTGCGTCTGTCCATCGTTGCTCTGCGATGGCGATTCTCGCCCGCAGCGACGTGTGCATCGCGAGGAGTTCTGCCGATGGCTGCTTCATCGCGCGGTGCATCGCGAGTGACTCGTCTGCGAGCGGCTTCGCCTTCGCGGGTTCGCCCGCAGCCACGTACGCCGACGCAAGGTTGTAGATGTTTCTTGCCAGGCGGTGGTCATCTCGGATCGAACTGACGCGTTGTAGCGCTACCGCTCGTTCGTAATACTTCGCCGACTCTTGATGCCGTCCTTGCCGGCGACGCAGCAAGCCCATGTTGTTGATCGAATCGGCGAGGTTGGGATCCCCTGCGTCGAGCACGCGCTCGCGAATCTCCAGCGCCTTCGTGAACACCACTTCCGCTCTGTCTAAGTCTCCGCGCTCTCGATGAATGATCCCTGCGATGTTGTACACAACTGCCTGTACTTCCGGGTTGTTTGTTCCGCCTGGCGCACGCGGATCATCTACTTGTTGCTCGATACGGTTGACCGCTTCAATAACAAGCGGTTCCTTGCCGAGGCTGCCCTTTGGTGTCGCAGTCGTCAATGCGCTCAGCAAGGCGCTCGAGACACCCTCTGCAACCGCAGTCTTCGCTTCCGCCTTGTCGCGAGCTCTGTTCGCCGATTGCATCGCAAGCGACATGACGATCACCGACGCGATCAGAATCACGAACACGCTCGCCACCGCTGCCGCGAGTGTGCGGTTCCTTCGGGCGAACATGCGGATGAGGTATGTGGTTGATGGCGGACGGGCCGCGATTGGTTCGTCCTTCAAGAAGCGTCTCAGGTCCGCCGCGAATTCAGTGACTGAGTCGTAGCGTCGCGTCTTGTCTTTCTCTATCGCTTTGTGCACGATCGTCTCAAGATCGCCGCGAGTCGATGGGAGGAGCCTGCTCAGGCGCGTTGGAGCGTCCTCTGCGATGCGGCGGGCAGCCTCAGCGATCGTCATCTCCCGTATGTCCAGGGGTGATGAATCCGTCAGCACCTCAAACAAGATCAGCCCGAGCGCATAGACATCGGTTCGCGTGTCAACATCGTCGGTCTTGCCACGCGTTTGTTCGGGACTCATGTACGCGAGTGTGCCCACAAGCTGGCCGGCGTTGGTGTGCATCGACAGAAGGCTGAGCTCGTGTGTTGTGAGCTTGGCGACGCCAAAATCAAGCACCTTGGGTTGCGGTCCTGCATCTGTCTCACAGACGAGGATGTTCGCGGGTTTGAGATCGCGATGAATCACACCTCGCTGGTGGGCAAAGCCCACCGCTTCGCAGACACGCAGAACTATCTCGATCCGTTCTCGCAGTGAGAGGTTGCGAGAGCGTGCATATGTGGTGAGTACATCACCTTCCACCAGTTCCATCGCAAGGTAAGGAACGCTCCTCTTGATGCCGTCGAATCCGACGCCCTCAAGCTGTGCCACACCGGTCTCAAATACCTGCGCGATGCCAGGGTGCGTCAACCGGGCTTGAATTTCACCTTCGCGTCGAAAGCGATTCGCAAGTGCCGTTCCTTGTCCCACGCCCGTCTGCATCACCTTTAGCGCGACTCGTCGCCGAGGCGAGTCTTGTACGGCCTCATACACCACGCCCATGCCACCCGCGCCGATCTGACGAATCACGCGATACCGCCCGATCGCCACTGGCTGGCTCGCTCGCCGCAGCTCCTCCGCGTCCACGGTGGATGTCAACGTCGCATGTTCGTCAAAGA
>DATGWV010000152.1:0-7711 GCA_035299305.1 Phycisphaerales bacterium
GGGGTTGGGGGCGGGTGAACCATTTGCGGGGTTGAGCGTCATACATTTGGCGTGCTGGATTCTCCAGCGACGCGGATTGACCTTTTGGGGAAATCTTTCTTATGACCACGACGCCTTTCCGTTTGCTCGTTGCCAGTGTCCTGCTCGCCGCTGCGGGTGCGGCTGCGCCTGCACATGCCACTGTGGAGAACCCGCAGGTGACGCGTGAGGGTGAGGGCGCGCGGCGGGCTGCGCTGAACAAGCGGGAACGCACGCCGTTTTCGGCGGATGCGTGGAGCAAGCTGACGAACTGGACGAACGGCGCGGCACTGACGTCGGCGACGACGGAAGGCAAGGTCGTGCTGATTGTGACGTGGTCGGACTACCTGCCGACGGCGAAGCGCACGGTGAGTGCGGCGACGCGGCTGGCGGAGAAGTTCGGCAAGGACGGGCTGATTGTGGTGATGGTGCACGACGTGAAGGAATGGGAGAGCGCGACCAAGCCCAAGGCGGCCAATGAAGCGAACATGCTGCTGGTGGCGCAGGATGAGAAGGGTGAGTTCCGGAAGATGCTGGACGTGGACCAGGATCCGGACTTCTATCTGATCGACCGCGCGGGGCAGCTTCGGTTTGCGGATGTGACGAACGAAGCACTGGAACTGGGCGTCAAGACGCTGATTGATGAGAAGGCGGAGGCGGCGGCGGGGTTGAATGACCGCATCAAGCAGGCCAACGAGGAAGCGCGCAAGGCCGCGCTGCGGACGGCGGCGGCGAATGCGAAGGCGGACATGATTCAGATTCCCGCGCTGCCTTTCAGCAAGCCCAGCGAGGCGGAGTACAACAAGGCGAAGTGGCCTGATCTGCCTCGGGACAAGCAGAAGGAGCGGGAAGAGCCGAACGCGCGGATCGCGCTGGCGGACATCACGCTGCCGGAGTCGGGCTGGTATCCGCGAAAGCCCAACCTCGAGGGGAAGATCGTCTTCACGTACAACTGGCATCCGGCGTTGCTGTTTCACATGGGCGGGATGGCGGATGCGTTTGACACGCTGCAGCGGCAGTATTCCCGCGACGTTGTGTTCGTCGGGCTGGTGACGATGTACGAAAGCGTGAACATCGTGAATCTGACGAAGGATGACAAGGATCCTGAGATCACCAAGGAACGCGTCAAGAAGTTTCTGGAGGTCCGCAGCTACGACCACTACATCGCGCTGAGTCTGGAGTCAAATCTGCACGCGACGGCTACCGCCAACGCCAGCAACAGTGGCGATCGCATCATTCCCGGGATCGTCATTCTCAGCAGCGACGGCAAGCCGCGTTATGCGAACTTCCCGCCTGATGTTCCGAACATCGGGTGGCGCAGTGCGCTGGATGCGATTCTTGCTGCGGACCCGGGGGTGAAGGCGCGGCGGAAGGCGGAAGATGAGTGGCTGAAGGCGCAGAAGAAGGAAGCGGAAGGCGAGTAAGGCTAGACGATGAGCGCACGTGAGCCAGTGAGTCAGGAGTTTTCAACGCCCGCAGATGCGGGCGTTTTTTCTCCGTTGGGTGGGGCGAGCGGGCCGCTGTTTCACGTGGTGCTGCATGAGCCGGAGATTCCGAACAACACCGGGAACATCGGGAGGACGTGTGTGGCAACGGGGTGCGGGCTGCACCTGATTGAGCCGCTGGGGTTTGATACGAGCGAGAAGGCGTGCCGGCGGGCGGGGCTGGATTACTGGCCGCGGCTGGGTGTGCGGCATCATGCGGATTGGGAGAGTTACTTGCGCGCGGCGGGGCCGGCGCGGATGTGGTTCTTCAGCACGAAGGGGGCGCGGAGTTACTTTGATGCGGCGTTTGAGCCGGGGGATCATTTGGTGTTTGGGAAGGAGACGAAGGGGCTGCCGCCGGAGTTGCTGGAGCGGTACGCGGAGCGGGTGCTGGTGATGCCGATGGTGCCGGCGGAGCGGAGTTTGAATCTCGCGACGGCGGTGTGCGCGGTGGTGTATGAGGGTGTGCGACAGGCGCTGGCGAAGGGGCATCGCGCACTGGACGCGCAGCACCGGTTGCGCGATGCGCAGAAGTGATGGGTGTGCGAGGGGGCACGTGCTTGGGATTTTGGGAGCGGTGGTTTCACGGTTTGGGCGGTGTTGCGCGCATTCCCGCGATCTTGTTATTCGCGGTTTGTGGCGGTGTGGTGAGCGAACATGCGCGAGGGGCGATTCGTAAAACAGGTGACGCACGCAGGGCCGGATGCACGCAACATACCGGCCCACTCCTTTCCCTCCTCCGGTGTGCCGGCGTGAATAACGCCGGTACACTGTGTTTTTGGAGATGACGGATTTTCGCAGGAGGCACCGTGGGCAAGCGGCGAGCTGGAAACGTTGAAGTTGTGGGCGTTGCACGCGTGCTGGCGGGGATTGCGGCGTGCGCGGTGTGCGTGATGTGGTGCGGGGCGTGCGCGAAGCCGCTGCTGTCGCCTGATGAGCCGCGGAGTCAGTTTGATCGCTCGGATCGCCTGCGCGGGCGGAGTGCGCCGCCATACGTGACGAATGAGTTCGGGGATCGGCGGCCGAACGTGCGGGGGCGGTTGTTGGGTGGGGAGTGAGGGGCGAAGCAAGTACCGCAGTACCGAAGAGACGAAGTACCGAAGGAAATGCGTGCGCGAGTGAGGTTGTCTTCGGGAGTTTTGCGCGGCGCTGCACTTTGGAGTTGGTGTCGTCTATCTTTGTGCACGCGTTTTGCTGTAGGGTGAACGCGCGGGCCGATTGATTTGTCGCTGCGGTGCGTTGGATGCGCATCCTGGCCCTTCACCTTTTTCGACCGTGCACGGATTCGCATGGCCAAGGTATCAAAATCATCTCGCAAGGTTCGCTCCCGTGAAGAGTCCACGCGCATTGTCGTGGTGTGGATGGCGTTGTTCGCCGCGATGACCGTGGTGGGCGGCGGGTTGTGGCTTGCGCAGGGCGGGAAGCTGGCGGATGTGCAGCCGCTGATGGCGACGAGCACGATGACGTCGGGGGCGACGGCGAGCGGGATCGCGCCGGCGAATCCGTCGGCGCTGGAGCCGATCTTTCGGACGGGGCAGCCGATTCAGTCGGGGCGGTGGCAGGCGATTGTGATTCATGACACCGGGCAACTGGTGGGGACGCCCGCGAGTTTGGATGAGCGGGCGCGGGGGATGGGGCTGCGGAGCCTGGGGTACCACTTTGTTGTGGGCAATGGGAATGGGATGGATGATGGCGAGTTGTTTGTTTCGTCGCGCTGGATGAACCAGGACGCGGGGGCGCATACGGCAGGGGACAACGCGGATTGGTTCAATCGGCAGGCGATTGGGATTTGTCTCGTCGGCGACGGTGATCGGCAACGGTTCAGCGCGCAACAGATTCGGCGGGCGACGCAGTTGGCGCAGTTGCTGGCGCAGCGGCTGGGGATTCCGGCGGACCGGGTGTATCTGCACAGTCAGATCGCGCCGACGACGAGCCCGGGTCGGTTCTTTCCGGAGCGGGAGTTCCGGGCGGGGCTGAGCGGGCGATAAGCCAACTCATGTGACGGGTGGGCAACGGGTTATCGCATCCGGCTGGGATGCGGGACTGGTTGGGGCGTGTGGCGCGTACCAAGTTTGTTGCGCTGGCGTGCAACCAAGTGGGGACAGTTTCGGAAAGAACGGCGGGCAGGCGGCGTCGGGCGGCCGACGGTTCTACGCTTGTGCCCCCCGCAGTCTGTCTGTGCTGCGAGGGTTATCTGTCGGGCCGTTCTTGTTTTGTTCGTTTTCTGCGCTGGGCGACTTCGCATGGCCGAACCTATTTCGTTCTACAAGCCCAATGACATCGTTGAGGGGCTGCGCATTCTCCAGGAGCTGGGGCAAGGCGCGGCGTCGACGGTGTATCTTGCGCAGGACCCGAAGGACAAACAGATCTGGGCGCTGAAGCACGTCCACCGTTCGACGGAGAAGGACGATCGCTTTCTGGATCAGGCCGAGTATGAGTACAAGGTCGCGAAGGAACTGAGCCATCCGAATCTGCGTGCGATTCCGCGGATGCACAAGCTGCGGAAGCTGCTGACCGTCACTGACTTGTTTCTGGTGATGGAATTCGCGGACGGGTACAGCATGGACAAGAAGCGTCCCAAGACGTATGAGGACGCGCTGGAGATTTTCTGTCAGACGGCCAGTGCGCTGCGGCACATGCACGAGAAGGGATTCGTGCATGCCGACATGAAGCCCAACAACATCATGGTTGCGCCGGGGCCGCTGGTGAAGGTTGTTGATCTGGGGCAGAGTTGCAAGATCGGGACGGTGAAGCCGCGCATTCAGGGAACGCCGGATTACATCGCGCCTGAGCAAGTGATGCGGCAGCCGATCACGGAGAAGACGGACATCTACAACCTAGGCGCGACGATGTACTGGACGATCACGCGGAAGACGGTGCCCACGCCGCTGAACAGCAAGAACGAGAACAGTCTGGTTGATCGCGTTGACCCGAGTTTGATGCCCAAGCCGACGCCGGTGATGGAACTGGACCCCAAGTGTCATCCGAAGCTGGCGGAACTGATCATGCACTGCGTGGAGATTGAGCCGGCGGAGCGGCCTGAGAGCATGTCGTATGTGTACGACCGGCTGCAACTGACGCTGGGTATGGTGCGTGCCCAAAAAAAAGCGAGCGAGAAGGCGAGTGATGCGAAGGCCGCAGGCGATAGCGGCTTGATGGATGGCACCAAGGGCGGGAGTTCGGCGGGCTCGAGCGGCAGCGGGATGAAGATGGACAGCAAGAGCGCGTCGACGAGTGTGCTGGGGGTGAAGTTCAAGGATCAGGGGAAGTAAGAGGGTCGCGGAGGGGGGGAGTGGAGAGCGGAGAGACGCGGAGGGGTGGGGAGAGGGTGTGCGGGGGTAAGTTGGTTTTGACCTTGTTACTTCTGTGATGCTCTCCGACCTTCTTTGTCATGTCGTCGTATCCGCTTCAACGTCCGCCGATCGTGCTCAGTGATGCTGAGAGCGTGATTGATGCGCTGATGGCGGGAGCGGCGGCGAACATGGGGGCGGCGTGTCGGCGCGGGAGCGTGGACAGCATTGATGCACCGGGCAAGCTGATTGCGACGGGCGATCTGCATGACAATCCGGTGGCGTTTTCGAAGCTGGTGCGGCTGGCAGGGATGCGGCTGAATGAGCCTTACATGCAGGATGACGCGGCGGGCGATGCGACGGCCAGCCCGATTTGTCATTTGACGCTGCATGAGATCATTCACAGTGACCGACTGGTGAATGGGATGGACATGAGCTATCGCGCGCTGGCGCGCGTGGCGGATTTGAAGGCGCGGTATCCGGAGCATGTGCATGTGCTGCTGGGGAACCATGAGCTGGCGCAGTACACCAATGCAGGCGTGCTGAAGGACGGCGTGCGGTGCGTGGATGTGTTCAATGACGCGGTGGCGTTCACGTTTGGCGAGGATGCGCCGCGCGTGGATGAGGCGTGCAAGGCGTTTATTCGTTCACTGCCGATTGCACTTGAGGTACACACGCCGCGTGGGACGATTTTGTGTGCGCACAGCGTGCCTGCGGCGGCGGGGATGGCGCGGTTTGATGGCGAGATCATTCGTCGCGAGCTGCATGATGATGATTACATTCCGCGGACGGGGAGCGCGTACTTGATGACGTGGGGACGCGGGTATGACGAGCAGAGTCTGGAGGACTTGGTCGAGCGCTGGGGCGTGTACATGTTTATTTTGGGGCACGAAAAGGCGGAAGATGGCGTGAAGTTCGTGCAGCCCAACGCGATCATTCTGGCGAGCGATCACGACAAGGGGACGTATCTGCCGATCGACTTGAGTGATCCGCCGACGCCGGCGAGTGCGATGGGGCAGGTGCGGTGGTTGGCGCAGGTGGAGTGACGGGGGACAGAGAGCGGAGAGCGGGGAGCGGAGAGCGGGGAGCGCGGGTTTATGGGGGTGTTAGTTTGGTGAGGATGGGTGAAGGCCACGTTGTGGGGTCGGTGGTGGCGTCGATCCAGTGGCTGGTTGGGGTCATGCGCAGGCGCTTGAGCCAGGTGCGTTGATTTTTGGCGAAACGGCGGGTTTGGATTTTGATTTGTTCGATGGCGTCGTCGAGTGTTGAGCGGCCGTCGAGGTGCGCGAGGAGTTGTTTGTAGCCGAGCGCTTCGCGAGATTGGGGGCCGAACGCGTTGGCGGCGTGGAGGTCGCGGACTTCGGCGAGGAAGCCGCGTTCCATCATGAGCTTGACGCGGGCGTTGATGCGGCGGTTGATGAGGTCGGTGGGCCAGTCGAGGCCGATGAGGAGGGGGGTGGGTGATTGGGTGTGCGGGGAAGAGATAGGTGATGAGTCGGTATGGTCGGGGACGGTGGGCATGCTGCCGCCCCGGAGGGGCGGTCCACCAGTGTCGCCCCACTGCTGCTGCAACTCGCTGATTGGTGTGCCAGTGAGGCGGAAGACTTCGATGGCGCGGATGGTGCGGCGTTCGTCGTTGGGGTGGATGCGCGACGCGGCGGTGGGGTCGATGCGTTCGAGTTCGGCGCGGAGGGCGGGGAGGCCCAGAGCGCGGAGCTCTTCGCGCAGATCTTCGTCGGCGGCGGGGCCGGCGAACATGCCGTCGAGGAGGAGTTTGACGTAGAGGTGTGTGCCGCCGACGACGATGGGGAGGACGTTGCGCGCGAAGCAGTTGGTGATGGTGCGGGTGGCGAGGGTGAGCCAGTCGCTGGCGGTGAAGGCGTCGCGCGGGTCGACGATGTCGATGAGCAGGTGCGGGATGCCGGCGCGTTCTTCGAGCGTGGGTTTGGCGGTGCCGATGTCCATGCGGCGGTAGATCTGGTAGGCGTCGGCGGCGAGGATTTCGCAGGGCTGGCCTCGCGCGATCATGGCGTGGGCCAGGCGGACGGCGAGATCACTCTTGCCGCCTGCGGTTGGGCCGATGATGACGGGGTATGCGCGGTGCATGCGGGGCGAGGGTACGGGCGTGGTGTGTGGATGGTGCGTGCATGCGTGGTCGCATACAACTTGGCGTGCGTGAGTTGACTGAGCATGATGTTGATGCGGGGTGGACGCAGCGGCTGCTGACGGCGCCGATGACGGCGCGGCGCGCGTGCATGACGCTGGGGGCGGCGGTGCTGGTGAGCGTGGGGCTGATGCCGGGCGATGGGTGGGTGATGACGACGATCGGGCCGTTTCAGGGCGGGCTGGCGAGCAAGCTGGGCGGCGACTTGGTGCGCGAGATGGAGTTTGTGCAGCAGTTTGGCGCGGTGACGAGCATGGTCATTGCGGGGGTTGTGATTTTGCTGCTTGATCCGGCGAAGCGTCGGGGCGTGGTGCAACTGGCGATTGCGCTGGCGATCAATGGCGTTGTGGGGCATGCGTTGAAGGTGCTATTTGGCAGGCCGCGGCCGCGTGTGTTGTTTGACAATGTGCCGCAGGAGGAGTTTGCGTCGCCCATGCATTTTGCGTTTGCGTGGAGCAAGTATCCATTGCCGAGGACGGGCGAGGGGGGCACGACGTACTTGCTTGCGCATAGTTGGGAGTGGTGGAAGGGAATCAGCAGCGATCTGGCGAGCTATCCGAGCAGTCATGCGATGGCGAGCGCGTGCGCGGCGACGTGTCTGGCGCATTTGTATCCGAAGTTGTCGCCGCTTGTGTTGACGCTGGCGGTGATTGTGGCGGTGTGCCGGGTGGCGTTTGGGGCGCACTATCCGAGTGATGTGGTGTTTGGGAGCGCGGTGGGATATGTGATCGGGGCGTGGGTGATGCAGCGGGTGG
>DATGWV010000153.1:0-6675 GCA_035299305.1 Phycisphaerales bacterium
CCCGTCGCCGCCTCGGCTGAGCGTCCCTGTCGCAACTGAGTCGCCAGGAGCTTGAGGAACGGCGTCGCCGGGTCAATCCCAGCCATATTAGCCGCTTGCGTGTACGCCTCCACAGCGACGTCATATCTCTCAATACGTGACGCCAAATCGCCACGCAGCATGGTGAGCGCCGGGCGATCACGCATGACCTCGCCAAAGTCGCGCGAGTCGATTGTCACAGCGAACTGCTCGACCGGCGCTTCGAGCGAAATCGCCAATGCTTCGTTCGCCGCAGCAAGATGTCCCTGCGCGATCAGCGCGCGAGCGAGTTCGGCGTGCACCGCAGCACCCAACACCGGCGTGCGCATGACACTCACATCGCGGTGCGCACGCAGCAAGTGGGGGAGTGCCGCCGCAGCATCATCCTGCCGCAACTCTTCACGCCCGAGCAGCCACGCCGCACGGGCGGGAATCGCGCCTTGCGTCGCGGCTCGCCGCAATGATGCAACGCCTTGCAAGCGTCTGCCAGCTCGAAGCTGCATCTCACCGACTTCGCACAACAGCTCCTGCGATGCCGGATGAAGCCGCAGTGCCGTTTCCATCGCCTGTAGCGCCTGCCCGATCTCGCCATCCAGCAGCAGGGACTTGCCCTGCACGTACAGCCGCTGCGACTCAGCAAGACTCGCATCGTCGATCTCAACGGACTGCGCCGGAGACACGGTCGGCACATCAGCAACAAGCTGTTCAAGCGTCTTCCCGCTGTCACTCGTCGCGCCCGCTTCCATCGAAGCCACGTCGAGCCCGGGTAGTTCACGCCACACGGCAGTCGCGCGAGCATCAGGCGCCTCGACCTGCTTCGCAGCCAGTGCCGCAAGAAGATCCCTTGCTGAGGTTTCGCGAGCAGTCGTCGCACGCTCGCGCTCGCTCACCGCATCGCGCACACTGCCCGGCTTGCCCGCGCAGCTCACCAGCTGCGCCGCGACGACCGCGGCCACCATGGCATGCACCGCACCGCGCATCGTCTGACGCGACCGTGACACTCCGCGCGATTCCGTCATGCGGCTGGCTTCCATTCCAGGTTCCTCGTTTCGAGCTCAGTTTCCAGACTTGGGCGACTTCTTCTTGCTCTTGCCCGATTCAGCTTTCGCGCCAGCTTTGGCCGGTCGCTTGGTTCTGACGTGCCGCACCGTGCTCAGTTCCGTCACGAGTTCCGATGGCTCGGGTCGCTTGGGCGTCTGACCCTCCGCGTCCGACCACGCCTGCAGCATCATCGCCGTCACCGCACCATCATCGGCGGGCACATTGTGCTCCAGCCAACTCGATGCATGATGGCAGTCGGTTCCGGCTTGCAGTACCTTCGCGTCCACCAGCAGTGTCAGCAGCCGCTCATCGACGGGAATCGCGTGCGTCTGCATTGCAAGCAGTGCAACCCGCTGCGCGGCGAACGAAGGCATGCCATCCAAACTTTCCAGAAACTGCCGTGCATCACGCTTGGGCATCGTCAGCACCGGATCAATCGTCGGAATGTGAAAGTGCGTGACGATGTCGGCGAGGATGCAGCGAATCCGCATCGCGCGCTCGCGTGCAAGCGGATACCGATCGCCCAAGACGTGCGCCAAGTCATCAATCGCGCACACGCGCAGCTCATTGAGATCCACAAGCTGCTCGCGCACCCGCTTCATCGCACCCTTCGCCTGCGTCGACGAAGCTTCCCACAACAGCAGTGAGTACACCAGTTGCTGGATAGCCATGCCGCTGCACGCGACTTCATGCTGACGAGGTTCAAAAACTTCGGCCGGGGTCAGAACTGCAAGCGGATCAAAGTCGCCGTCCTTGGCCTTGGGAACGTGCGCCGCGCGAAGTTTCTTCAGCAGCGCGCTGAGTTTCTTCGGGTCGCCCGTGCTCACGCTTCCGCCCCCTTCTCACCGTCGGGCTTCTCATCGCTCTTGCCCCACGTGGGCTTGCTCGTGTCTTCTGTCTTGATCTTCTCAAGCGCCCCCATGATGCCCGCTTGCTTCTTCAGGCTGTTATCCTCGATGAACCGCAGGTCCGGCATCGTGCGACTAGCAACATTGTCCATGATTTCCCGACGGATATGTCGCGCCGCGGCCTCCAGCCCGTGCAGCGTGAGAGCCTGTTTTTCCGCCGGCAGCACGCTCACGCCCACGTCAGCGAACTTCAGGTCCTGTGTCACCTTCACCGTGGTGATGGTGATGAGTCCGCTGATGCGGGGGTCGTGAAATCCTCGGGAAAATCGCTCGCGCAGGGCGCGTTCAATCGTCGAAGCCAGTTGATCTTGCTTGAGTGTCATTGTGCGGGTCCATTCTAGGTGTACCCCATCCGGTGCGCCATTGCCGCCCGCTCGGCATCTAAAGTTCCCCATGCCCGACGCGCCTCGCTCGCCAGCCCCTTCCAGCTCAGCCCCTCCCGCCGCTCAGGTGCTCATCGTCGAGGACGAGATTGACCACGCCGATGTCATGGCCGAGGCGCTCAAGAAGTACGGGCACGTTTGCACCGTTGTCGAGGACGTTGCCCACGCCATGGAAGAACTTCGTCTCGGAGCTTTCGACATCATCATCTCCGACCTGCGCATGCCCGCGAGCGCGAAGTTTGATCCCAAGTCCCAGGGCATCGACGTTGCTCCGGTAAGTGCCGACGGCGGCGATGCCGGCATGCGCGTGCTCGAAGCCGCCCGCAAGCTCCAGCCCAATAGCGCCACCATTATGGTGACGGCCCATGGCGATGTGCCTACTACGCGCGACGCTTTCAAGCTGGGTGTCTACGACTTCATCCAAAAGCCCCTCGATCTCGACATCTTCCGCAACCTCGTCAACCGTGCCGCAGAAACTGTCCTGCTTCGGCACCAGAACGCATCGCTCAACGCCAAAGTGCAGGAGCAGATCGAACTTGCCGGCTTCGAAGGCATCGTCGCCAGCAGCGAGCCCATGCGCCGCATCCTGCGCCAAGTGAAGATGATCGCCCCCAGCAACATTCCCGTGCTGGTCACCGGCGAAAGCGGCACTGGCAAGGAAGTCATCGCCGCAGCCATTCACCGCAACAGCCGCCGCGCGGCAAACCGCTACGTCACGTTCAACTGTGCCGGCCAAAGCGAAAGCCTGCTCGAAGATCAGCTCTTTGGTCACGTCCGCGGCGCTTTCACCGGTGCTGACAAAGACCGCGCGGGCGTCTTCGAGTACGCCCACGGCGGCACCGTCTTCCTCGACGAGATTGGCGACATGCCCATGACGATGCAGGCCAAGCTCCTGCGCGTCCTCGAAAGCGGCGAAGTCATCCGCTTGGGCAGCAACGAAGCCAAGAACGTCGATGTCCGCTTCGTCAGCGCGACCAATCGTGACCTCAAGGAGATGGTTAAGCAAGGCACCTTCCGCGAAGACCTCTTCTTCCGCATCAACGGCAGCGCGATCCACCTGCCGCCGCTGCGTCAGCGCCGCGAGGACATCCCCGCCCTCGTCAGTCACGCCGTCGATCGCTTCGCCGACGAACTCGCCCTCGACCCAAAGAATGTCGTCGTCCCGACCATCACCGACGCGGCGATGATGCGACTGACAGCCTACGCCTGGCCTGGAAACGTGCGCCAACTGCTCAACGTTGTACAGAACATGGTCGTGAGTTGCCTCAGCGAAGATCGCCCGAAAGGGGCCCAGCCCGCTATCGACACGCGTCACATTCCCGATGACATCCGCAGCGATGCCGACGACACGAGCGACGCGATGGCAACCACCGATGCTGCAGGCGGCGCACTCGCCGGCACCACGCTCGAGCAAATCGAAAAGCGAGCGATCCGCGAGACGCTCCGCCTCACCGCAGGCAATCGCGAACACGCCGCCAAGCTTCTGGGCATCGGCGAACGCACACTTTACCGCAAGCTCAAGGAATACGGACTGCGATGAAGTGCCCTTGAGACTCGTCGCTCACAGCTTCGGCTGCTTCTTGAGATCGTCATCCTCGTCCAAGAAGTCGAAGTCAGCCACGCTGCTGTCATCCGGGTCGCTCGCCAGCGGCTTCGCAGGCGGCTTTGCAGCCGGAGCGGCAGGCTTTGCGACAGGCTTGGCCGGTGCGGGCTTGGCAGCCGGCACGCCTTGCGACGCCGGTGCGACATACCCCTCGTCAAACGCCTCTTCCGCATCAATGTTCACGGGCTGACCGTCCACTCGCACGACAAAGACCTTGTCGCCGATCGCCAGCAGATCGCCCGCGTTGACATTCACCTGCTGCACGCGCTTGCGATTCACATATGTGCCGTTGCTGCTGCCCAGGTCCTTCACCGTGACTTTGCCGTCGGCCACCACAATCTCGCAGTGATGCCGGGACACCGCCGCGCTGGGAATACGCACGGCGACATCCGTCGAACGCCCGATGACCTGCATGGGCTTGCGGAGCGGCAATTCCTGCTGGCGACCGTCATCGAGAACCAACACAAGTGCGACGTTCATACAGCGACTCCCAGCGAAGCACCCACGAGATCGGCGGACGATATTCCGGCTTTCCGCCCCCGCGCGGGAGCGTTTGACGAAGTGGTAGTTTACGATCCTTCGTGGCCTCGGACACGCCCCTCACGCAACTTCGTTGGACGCCCACTCCGCTCGATGCCAAAACGGTGCTGGCGGGCATTCGCGAACGCCCCGTCCTCCGCGACCCGGCCAGCCTCTATATCCACGTCCCGTTCTGCTTTCATAAGTGTCATTACTGCGATTTCTACTCGATCGTCGACACACGCGACCGCCAGGGCGAATTCACGCACCGCCTTATCCGCGAATTGCACGCGTTGGCCAAAGCGACGGATCGCCCGGCCATCTCAACGATCTTTATCGGCGGCGGCACACCCAGCCTGCTGGCGATTCCTTGGTGGCAGCAATTACTCGCGGCGCTCCACGAAGCGTTCGATCTGTCCGCTTTGCGCGAGTTCACGGTGGAATGCAACCCCGAGACGGTCACGCTCGACCTGATGTACGTGCTGCGTGCCGGCAAGGTCAACCGCGTGAGCGTCGGTGCGCAGAGTTTTCACCCGCAGCACCTCAAGACGCTGGAACGCTGGCACGATCCCGCCAACGTCTTCAAGGCCATCGAACTGGCCCGTGCCGCTGGCATCGCTCGCCAATCGATGGACCTGATCTTCTCCATTCCAGGGCAGACGCTCGCGGAATGGGATGCCGATCTGCGCACCGCTCTGAGTGCAGGCACAACGCATCTCTCCTGCTACGCCCTGACTTACGAGCCCAACACCGCCATGACCGCGCGCATGAAGAAAGGCGAGTTCGCGCAGTCGCCCGAAGATCTCGAAGCCGACATGTTCGAGCACACGCTAGCAACGCTGCGTGCCGCAGGCCTTGAGCGGTACGAAGTCTCCAACTTCGCCAAGCCGGGTGACGAGTGCTTGCACAACATCGCCTACTGGGAACAACGCGACTGGCTTGCTGCCGGGCCTAACGCCAGCGCCCACGTTCGCGGCGTGCGCTGGAAGAACATCCAGCGGCTGGACGATTACCTCAATAAGCACGTCGATGACTTTGCGATCGTCACCGATGTCGAACATGCCGACAACCTGCGAAACCTCAGCGAAGCCGTCTGGACTGGCCTGCGCATGGCCCGCGGCGTGGACATCGCCACCACGCTCGCCGCCGCTGAAACTGCAAAGCCCGGTCTCGCCGCGACGATCACTCGCGTCGCCGTGCGACAGAAAGAACTGGGCGCGCTGCTGGAGCAGAACGGCCGGTGGCAACTCAGCGACCGCGGCTTCATGATCGCTGACGCCGTCGCAGTCGCCTTTCTCGATGTGATTGAATGAGTCTCCGCGAGTGCAAGCGAGGCTGCGGCATTGAGTCCTTGGCAGCTTAGCTGAAAAACGCCTTCATCCGCTCAAACAGCGTGAACTTGTCCACGTCCACAAGTTCTCCGGCATCAAGCAACATCCCTTGGCACGTCGGACACTTCATGATGTGCACGTGGCTCTGATCGGGATACTCAATCTCCGTCATGCGAGAGCCATCGCGCGGGCAATCCAGATGCTTCGTGTTGATCCTTGCATCTGTTCGCGCTCTCGCACCGACATCGATGTCCTTGGTCTTCACTTTGCCCATCAACATGCGTTCCAGCTCGTTGAGGTCAAACCACATCGCACCGCAGCCATCACAGCGATCAATGGTCACGCCGCCCGCCGTGACCTTTGTCATGTGCGAGCCGTCTTTGGGGCACTTCAGTTCGAGATTTGCATGCTCCTGGGCCATGTACAATCCTACGCGGATCACTTGCTCATCTTGCTGCGCAGCGCCGCCTGCGTCTGCGGCGTCTGCAGCACATCCGCGCTCAGATCAGCTCCCCGCTTCACCATCTCCGCGTTCACACTGCCATCGATCGTGTTGAGCAGTTCCTTGGTCGCGCGGAGTGCGTGCGGGCCACCAAGCCCCAGCCGCTGCGCTAGCTCGCCGCCAGCCGCATCCAGTTCGGCAATGCTCGGCACGACATGATCAACCATACCGAGTTGATGAGCCTCCGCACCAGACATGAGTCCGCCCGTCAGCAGGACCCGCCGCGCTCGCCCCGCGCCGATTTTCTTCACCAGCCACGGCGCAACCACCGCCGGACACACGCCCAGATCGACTTCCGGATATCCCATCTTGCTATCGGCGTGCGTGATTGCGATATCGCACACGCACGCAAGCCCGCATCCGCCACCAA
>DATGWV010000154.1:0-4069 GCA_035299305.1 Phycisphaerales bacterium
GGGGCGGGAAGCCCTGCGGCGCGGGGAATTGCGTCGCGACCACGCCGTTCTGCCAATACGCGGGCACATCGCCTCCGTCCTCGCCGGGTGTGGTGGCGATGTAGCCCACGGCGGTCAGACCGTCGCTCGTGAGGGCGCCAGGGGTGTGGTTGGCGGCGAACGTCGCGATGATCTGGTTGGAGGAGTTCCAGAGATTGGAGCCAAAGTCGGGCCATGTCCAAGATAAACCGAGGATGACGGAACCGTCTGCACTCATGGCTACGCCGATGGACAGCGCGTGCTCGGGGCGGGGAGTGAGTGTGCTCACGGTGCCGTTGCTGCGGAGGAAGCCCGTGTTGAAGGACTGCCCGGTGAGGACGGACGCACCATTGGAGACCGCGCGAGGAGCGATGTATTCGCTGCCGAAAGGCACTTCAAGGAGTGTGGGAAAGCCGGAGCGCAGGTTGGTCCAGATATACGCGGATTGCGAAGAGAAGCACTTGCCGCCCACCGCGCTGTCGCCATCGGCGGAGAGCGCGACATTGCCAAAGACCATGCAAGGGAGCGCGGGAAGCGTGGCGCGGCGCCACTGGCCTTGGAGTTTGCGCCAGACGACGGCGTACGGCGTACCACCAGGAGTCGACACTAATCCGATCGCGAGCGTGCCGTCGGCAGAGATATCGAGGGTGCCGTCACCCGTCACAGCGGTTTCGCCCTCCACAACTGGGAGCGGCGTGAGCGTGACTTGAGCCATGCCGGTGGACGCGAGGAGGGCGGGAACGACGAGGAACGAAGTACGCAGCATTGAAAACCCCTTGTGCTTGATCCCGGCATCGCGCGTCGGTGGGATGCATCATCGAGTGCGACCCGCGCGGTCATATATCTGATCCTACAGATTTTGATACGCACAAACAATGCAAAAGAAGACAAATGCAGATGAATTGAAGGACAATTTGTTGTGGGTGTGGAGAATGTTTGTACGCGAAAAAAGGAAAACGCCCGAGCGACAGGCTCGGGCGTGTGGGAGTGAACGTACGTGCCGGTGTGAAGGCACGGCAAAGGCCGTGTGACGAGAACTGCCAGGCTTTAGCAGGTGCCGCCAGCAAGGACATTGAAGAAATCGATCACGTCCTGATCTTCCGGGAAGACGTTGTTGTTGTTGAAGTCGATGTCGTTGCACGTCGGGCAATCCGCGCCGGCGAGAACGTTGAAGAAGTCGATCACGTCTTGATCTTCGGGGAAGACGGTGTTGTTGTTGAAGTCGATGTCATCGCAGCCGACCGTGCCGGCCACGTCGAACTGAATCCACACGGCTTCGAAGGGACCGCTGACGGTGACGGGTGTGGGAACCGAAGTGGTGCCGTCAGAGATCGTGACGTCGAAGCTCACGGACGTCGACGTCGAAGTGCCGGCGACAAGCACATCAGCCACGTCCAGCACGGGGTCGGCGAAGCGTTCATCGCTGGGCGAGAGTTGGTTGTTCTGGATGTTGTACCGACCGATGGCCACGTAGTAGCGGCCTGCCGGCAGCGAACGCGTCGCGATGCTCAGCAGAGAGGTGCCGGGGCCGCCGCCAGCGACGGTGTTGTCGTCATTGCCGAACGTAGCGACCGGGAGCAAGTTGCTGTCGTATACCCAGAAGTCCGTATCGATGGATGCGGTGACGCCGATGGTGGAGACCGTGATGTTGCCCGGGTTGAACGCGCCGGGAACGACGACGGGCGTCACTGTGTCGCGCGAGTACGTCGCGGTGTACGTGCCGGTCGTGGCGCTGCCGCCCGTGACGCGATAGACGATCTCTTCCTGACGACCAAAGCCGTACCACTGGTTGAACCGCGCGGGGGAAGTGGTCGTGCTGGAACTCTGCGCCGACGCGTCGCCCGAGCCCGTGTTCCCCACGCCGCGCAGGCTGCCGGCGTGACCCGCCGTGCCGTCGGTGGTCAGCACCAGACGGTGGCGATAAATCGCCAAAGGCGCAGCGGCGGTCTTGACGCGGAAGTTGTCAGACGAACCCAGACCCGCAACGGTCGTGCTCGTTCCCGTGGTCACGCCCGTGATCGTGTCGCCCGGCACCAGGCCCGTGCCGCTCGCGCCGAACGCGTTGTTGGCGGTGGCCGTGGTGTCGTTGGGCTCGACCTCCGCCTGTGCAAAAGCGGCGGACGCGAGGACGAGGGACGTAGTGATAGCAACAGCACGCATGCAACGATCTGACATGATGAACCCTCCAGTGCCGCGACGCAGGTTTTCCGCGGGCATCGCGTGTGGAGAATGTACTCGATTTTCCGATGAAAGCAAACAAAATGGCAGTTTGGACGGATAACTCGCTTCGCGCGAGCGAGTTTGTGGCGGGGCTGTGGATGGACGGTGGAATCCGCCACCATCAACCAACATGAAAACGCCCGAGCCAGAGCTCGGGCGTGTGAAACTGCACATGTCTATCGCACACTCGAGTGACGAACTTCGTTTACTCGTCGTCGCCCTTGCTCTTGCGAGCGCTCACGGGCATGCGATCCAGCACGCTGTCGATGAGGCCGTACTCGAGCATTTCCTTTTCATCGAGCCACTTGTTGCGGTCGCAGTCGCGCGCGATCTTGTCGACGCTCTGGCCGGTTGCTTCGCTGTAGATGCTGTAGAGCCGCTCGCGGATGCGGAGCATCTCGCGGGCTTCGATCTCGATGTCGGTGGCCTGGCCTTCCATCACGCCGCCCAGGAGGGGTTGGTGCATGAGGTTGCGGGCGTTTTGCAGGCTGTAACGCTTGCCCTTGGTGCCGCTCACGCTGATGAGGCTGCCCATGCTGGCGGCTTGCCCGATGATGTACGTGGCGACATCGCAGTTGATGAAGCGCATCGTGTCGATGATGCCCAGCCCCGCGCTGACGGAGCCGCCCGGGCTGTTGACGTACAGGTGAATGTCCTGTTTGGGGTCTTCGTTCGCGAGGAAGAGCATCTGCGCGACGATGAGGTTGGCGATGTCGTCGTTGACAGGGCCGCCCAGGAAGATGATGCGATCCTTGAGCAAGCGCGAGTAAATGTCGTACGAACGCTCGCCGCGGGAAGTCTTTTCGATAACGATGGGGACGAGGTAGCCGCTCATATGAAAAGGCACTCGGGACTGGGGACTAGGCATCAGGGTCGATGCCGTTCCGTTTCTACGTCCTTTGCGCCAATCTCCTTGCTTCGTTGTGCGAGTGTTTGTCTTCTGCCTTGCTGTCTTCTGCCTTGCACTAGTGCCTAGTGCCCAGTCCCTAGTGCCTACTTCTTCACTTCACCGGCGTCTTCAGCACTTCATCAGCCAGGCCATACGCCACGGCTTCTTCCGCGCTGAAGTACTTGTCGCGTTCGCCGTCGCGCTGGATTTCATCCACGTTCCGGCCCGTGCATTCCGAGAGAATCTTGTTGAGCTCGCGCTTCATCTTGATGATCTGCTCGGCTTGAATGCGGATGTCTTCGGCCTGACCGGTGATGCCGCCGTAGGGCTGGTGGATCATGATCTTGGCGTGGGGCAGCATGTAGCGCTTGCCCTTTTGGCCCGCCGCCATGAGCACCGCGCCGCCGCTGTACGCGCGGCCGATGCAGTACGTGTTGACGGGGCTGCTCATGAACTTCATGGTGTCGTAGAGGGCGAGGGTGTCGTCGACCGCGCCGCCCGGGCTGTTGATGTAGAAGTTGATGTCCTTGCCGCGCCCCGTGTTCTCGAGGTACAGCATCTGCATCATGACGCGCGCCGCGGACGCCTGATTGATCTCGCCGATGAGGAAGACGACGCGATTCTCGAGCAAGAGCTCGTCGATGGTCATCTCGCGTGTGCGCTGATAGGAAACGCCTGCTGCGGCCATGTTCACACTCCGTGGATTCGAGCGACACGCACCTGCGCGCCGCAACGAAAGATTCGATGTCGCCTGACCCGTGCCGTTGCACGATACGTTGCAACGGGCGTGCCGGGCGCACACCTTCTTCGCTGAGAAGCAATATCGACCAAAGCACGCGCAAACGTGTGAACAAGTCGCTTTCCGGCGTGAAACAAACCTGAACCGGGCGTAAATCGTTGCACCGTCGCCCTTTGGTCACGCGCCGTCGCCTATCGCATCCC
>DATGWV010000155.1:0-19677 GCA_035299305.1 Phycisphaerales bacterium
GGTCCCTCCACCTCCACATTCATCCGGGCCCACACCACCTCGCCGCGCGACTCCATCCCCACCAGCACGGCCCCCTCCTCCACCCGCACCCGCACCACGCTCCCCGCCGGCAGTTCATCCGCCAACCCCCGATTTTCCATCCATGGCTTCAGCCGCGTCGCCAGCCACGCATTGATGTCCTCCTCGCTCAGCGCAACGCTCCAGCTCTCTTCCGTCGCTCGCACCAAGGTCATCTGCGCCAGCACCGCGTGCTCAAACGACTCCGCCTGCTCCGCCATCGCCGCCGTCGGCGCGTCTACGCGCCACCACGCCGGCGCCCGTCGGGCATGCGCCACACCCGCCAACACCATCGTGAGCGCCGCTACCACCACCAGCGCAAGCAGCACCAGCGTGCGACCACTCCGCCGCAGCGAAGGCCTCCAAGCCTGAAATGGGGTGCCAACCTCCCTCACGTCTTGAGCCTAGCTGCACCAGTGCGAAAAGCAAGCCAATACGATGCACGATGCAAGCCACCACCATCGAACTGCTCCTCGTCGCCGGTTTGCTGCTCCTTCTCGGCCTCGCTTTCGCCATCGGCCGCCGCATCGGCCGTCGTCATCCCGATGAACATCCACAACTCGGCGTCGTCCAAGGTGCCACGCTCGGACTCATGGGGCTCATCTTGGGCTTCTCCTTCTCCGGCGCGATGACTCGCTTCGCCGCTCGCGAAGACCTCATCGTGAAGCAAGCCAATGCCCTCAGCACCGCCTACCTCCGCACCGATCTCATCACCCAGCAAGGCCCCGCCCTCCGCGACGCGCTCAAGCAGTACGCCTCGCTGCTCCCGGGCGCATTCGACAACCCCTCCACCACTTCCTTCACCGCGCGCCAAGACCAACTCACCGATCTCGAGGCCACCATCTGGTCCCACGCCACCACCGCCGCGCGCCAAGAACCCGCCTTCGCCGTGCCTCTGCTCACCCCGCTCAACGAACTCTTCGACACCCGTACCGCCCGCATCGCCGCCACCCAGCGTCACCTCCCCACGCTCATCCTCATCGCCCTCGTTGCCTGCGCCACCATCAGCGTCGGCACCATTGGCTACGGCATGGCAGGCGGCAGCAAATCCCTCCTTCCACCCGCCATCGCCCTCGTCCTTCTCATGGTCGCCATCCTCTGGATCGTCATTGATCTCGACCACCCGCGCCACGGCCTCATCCGCATCAGCGACGCCCCGCTCGAATCCGTGATCCGCTCGCTGCGCTGACGTTCGCCCTACAACCACGCATGCACACCTCCCAGTTCCGCGAACTTGGCTATCGCATGGTCGACGAAATCGCCGCCTACTGGGACACCCTGCAGCAATACCCCGAAAGCCTCCCCGTCCTCTCGCGCGCCCAGCCTAACGACATCGCGCGCCAGCTCCCCCAACGCGCCCCCGAGCACGCCGAAGCCTGGGACACCATCTTCGCTGACGTCGAACGCATCATCAAGCCAGGCCTCACCCACTGGCAACACCCCAACTTCTACGCCTTCTTCCCCGCCAACATCTCCGGCCCTGCAGTCCTGGGAGAACTCCTCAGTGCAGGCCTGGGCGTGCAAGGCATGCTCTGGGCCACCAGCCCCGCCTGCACCGAACTCGAAACCCGCGTCCTCGACTGGCTCGCCACCGCACTCAACCTCCCCGACTCCTTCCTTAGCACCAGCCCCAGCGGAGGCGGCGTCATCCAAGGCACCGCCAGCGAAGCCGTCCTCGCCGCCCTCGTCGCCGCCCGCCACCGCGCCGTCAAACTCCTTGGGCCTACCGCCGCGCACAACCTCTGCATCTACACCTCATCACAAGCCCACTCCAGCGTCGTCAAGGCCGCCATGATCTCCGGCTTCGCCCTCAGCCCCGACGACCACTCGCGCGTCCGACTCATCGACGTCAACGCGAACTACCAACTCCGCCCCGACCTCCTCGAAGCCGCAATTCGCGCCGACCTCGCACAAGGCCTCACACCCGCATTCGTCTGCGCCTCTGTCGGCACCACCGGCTGCACCGCCATCGACGACATCGCCTCCATCGCCTCCGTCATCGCGCGCACGCACGCCTCCACCTGGCTCCACGTCGACGCCGCCCACGCCGGTGCGGCCTGCATCTGCCCCGAGTACCAACCCTGGCTCACCGGCATCGATCGCGCCGACAGCTTCTGCTTCAATCCGCACAAGTGGCTGCTCACCAACTTCGACTGCGACTGCTTCTGGACGCGCGACCGCGCGTCACTCATCGCCAGCATGAGCATCACTCCCGAGTACCTGCGCAACGCCGCGACCGACTCCGGTGCCGTCTTCGACTACCGCGATTGGCACGTCCCGCTGGGCCGCCGCTTCCGCAGCCTCAAACTCTGGTTCGTCCTGCGCCACTACGGCCTCGAAGGCCTCCGCGCTTACATTCGCGAACACATGCGTCTCGCGCAACTCTTCGAGTCCTTCATCACCACCGACGACCGCTTCGAGCTCGCCGCCCCGCGCACCATGAACCTCGTCTGCTTCCGCCTGCGCCCGCTGCCCAGCGAATCACCCGCCGACACCGACGCTCGCAACAAACACCTGCTTGACGCCATCAACGCCTCGGGACTCGCCTACCTCACCCACACCTCCCTCCCCACCATCACCCCACAAAACACGCCCGGCCCTAGCCGCCTCGTCCTCCGCATGGCCATCGGTGCCGCCACCACGCAAGAACCTCACGTCCGCGCCACATGGCGTCTCATCAGTTCACTCGCCCCCGTCCACACCACCTAACCTCGCGCATGCCTTCGCGCCGCGCCGCTCTCTCGCTCATCACCCTCGCGCTCTGCACCCTCGCCGGCTGCCAAGCCGCGCCCCACTCGCAATCCCAACCCGACATCACCTTCGCCATCGCCCCAGGCGACTACGACACCGCCTTCAACGCCACGCGCGATGTCCTGCGCGACTACCGCTTCACGCTCGACCGCGTTGATGCACAAGCAGGCGTCATCACCACCACGCTCCAGCCCGCTGCGGGCCTTATCGCGCCGTGGGAAAGAGCCCAAAGCACCGCGGGCGACGAATTCGAAGACCTGCTCAACCAGCAGAGCCGCCGCGTCCGCATCGATTTCATCGAGAGCAACACCAAAGGCGTTGTCACCGTCGCCGTCGAGCGCACCCACACCGCGCATCTGCGCCCCGCCCAAATCGTCGGCCTCACGACGCAGGCCTACGACCCGCAAGCCGAAGCCAAGGGCCAGCCCGCCGTCTACAACGTCGTCATCCGCCGCGACGACGACCTCGCGCGCCGTCTCGCCAGCGAGATCACCCGCGCCACCGCGCGTGTGCAGCCATCCGACAACAAGTAATCTCACCCGCCGCGCTCAACCATTCCCGTGCATCATGGGAATATGCCCCAGCGCCTTCGCCACCAGTTCCCCGCGCGAATTCGCGTTCAGCTTGCGGTGCAGACTCTTCACATGGTCATGAATAGTGTGCGGACTGCGACCCAGCGTCTCGCTGATCTCCTTCACGCTGTTGCCCAGCACCAGAAGGTCCAGCACTTCCTGCTCGCGGTGCGTCAGCCACTGCACCGGCTCGCTGCCTGTGCCAATCGCAATCGCGGCCAGCTTCGCCAAGAGCACCGTGCCCAGCCGTACCACCATCATGCTCTCGAGCGACTGCTCCGCCGTCTCCGGCACGATGACATACGACAGCAACTTCCGCGTGCGTGTCGATCCATCAAGCAGCGCCGCCGTCGCAATCAGCGATCCCGCCGCGGGCACATACCAGCTGCTCGCATGAGACGTCTGCTGCAATTCCAACCGCGCAAACACGCGGGAGGCAACCTCACCGGTCGCTGGAATCCGTGTGCCATCAGGCGACCAATGCAGACCCGTCAACCCCTCCACCCGCACTCGCAGATCAAGCGCCTCATCGCGCCGCAACTGCCCCCCGCGCGAAGCCGCTGCCCCGATCGACAACACATCCTTCACCCGCCCGCTGTCGCCCATATCCGCCAACACCACCGCAACGTCAGCATGCGGGAAAACCCCGGCCAACGACTGCGACGCGCGATCACACCAATCAGGTGTCGCCACCGCCGGCAATTTACCTATCGCTTGCGTCAACCCTGCACATCGCTCCAGCATGCGTTGCATGCGAGCCAGTTCCGAGTTGTCCACCGCATGATCTGTTTCCGGTATCGAGTGCATGTTCCATCCCTCTTGTGCGCACTATCAATATCAGATCTTCGGTGCGTTGAGTGCGCTGCATCGCATAGTTCCGCTAAATCCCCAATCTGAGTTGATGTGATACACCCTTACATGGGCGTGATTTACGCCATTTCCAGGGAATTACGCACATCACACAACAGTCTTGAGTGAAACTTTTCACAGTGACGTGCACAACCGGTGCGTGACTCTTGCAGAAAGAGCCGTCACAGTCACTTTCACTTCGAGTTTGCTCTGCCGCGTCGCAGACAGCCTTTGGCTGGGCCGGTCAGCTGAACGCCGCTGACGACTCTGTCGGATTCGTACCGACCGTCGCCGGGCAAGTTCGTACATAAGCCCGGCTACTCCCGTATACAGCTTATCGACAACCACACTGCCTGTGGGCACAAACTCCTTGTCTCCCCAAGGAAATCACGCGTATTGGGGTGATTCACCTCCCTACCAACATCTTCCCCGCTTCGCCTACGCTCGCCTCCACCCACGTCACGGAGACTCGCACGATGGCCCCTGCTGGCATCCCCGCTTCCCAACGCATCATCATCCTCGGCGCTGGCCCCACCGGCCTCGGTGCCGCCTACCGCCTCAAAGAACTGGGCCACACCAACTTCACCGTGTACGACCGACATGACTATGTCGGGGGACTCTCCCACAGCTTCACCGACGACAAAGGCTTCACGTGGGACATCGGCGGCCACGTCATGTTCAGCCACTACACCTACTACGACAAGTGCTTCGACACCCTCATGGGCAAGGAGTACACCCTCAACAACCGCGAATCCTGGGTTCGCATGTTCGACACCTGGGTCCCCTACCCCTTCCAGAACAACGTGCGCTACCTCCCCAAGCACGCCGCCTACGAGTGCATCGCCGGCCTCGTCAAAGCTCAAAACGGCAAAGGCAAAGTCGCCAGCCCGCAGGCCGCCACCAACTTCGGCGAGTTCATCGACGCCGTCTTCGGCGACGGCATCGCCAAGCACTTCATGCGTCCGTACAACTACAAAGTCTGGGCCTATCCGCCCGAGCGCATGAACAAACACTGGATCGGCGAACGCGTCGCCGTCATCGACGTTGATCGTGCTCTCAAGAACGTCATCATGGGCACCGACGACTTCGGCTGGGGCCCCAACAACCAGTTCAAGTTCCCAATGAAGGGCGGCACGGGCGAGTTCTACAAGCGCTTCGGCCCCGCCATCGGCTTTGATGACGGCAAAGGCTCAGGCCACATTCGCCTGAACAAGCGCGTCACCAACATTGACGTTGACGCCAAACGCATCACCTTCGCCGACGGCTCCACCGACACCTACGACATTCTCCTCAGCACTATGCCGGTCGATGTCCTCACTGGCAAAGTCCTCAGCGAGTCCGCCGCGCCGCGCTCCGACAAATCCCTCGCCGAAATCGCCAAACTCGCCGCCGGCCTCCTGCACAGCAGCGGCTACATGGTCGGCATCGGTCTCAAGAGCCGCGCCCCAGGCGCAGGCACGCCCGACACCAAGTCGTGGATGTACTTCCCCGAGGACAACTGCCCCTTCTACCGCGTCACCTACCTCAGCAACTACTCCCCCTTCATGACGCCCGACAAGGACAACTACTACTCGCTCCTGTGTGAAGTCAGCGAAAGCGACGTCAAGCACACCCCCGGCAACTTCGGCAAGAACCCCGACGCCGTCATCGACGACTGCATCCGCGGCCTTGAAAACGCTGGCCTGCTCAACCCCGGCGAACGCGCCAACGTCGTCAGCCGCTGGTGCTACTACGCCGACTACTCCTACCCCACCCCCAGCGTCGAACGCGACGCCATCCTCTCCGAAGTCATCCCCTGGCTCGAACACCGCGGCATCTACTCACGCGGCCGCTTCGGCATGTGGAAGTACGAAGTCGCCAACACCGATCACAGCCTCATGCAAGGCGTCGAACTCATCAACCGCCTGCTGCTGGGTGAGCCCGAAACCACCATCGGCATGAGCTACAAGGTCACTGAAGACGGCCGCAACGCCGCCACCCACGAACGCCCCGCCCACGCCGGCAGTGGCGAAAAGCGCATCGCCAAACAAGCCGCTCCCACCATCGAACCCAAACCCACCACCGTGGGCGACACCGGCGCGGGCGACATCAGCGAAGACGAACTCGCCGTCGGTGATCAAGTCGGTAAACGCTGACTCCTAGCGGAAATCCAACGTGCATGACAAGCCCATCGCCATCGATCTGGCCGCCATCGAGCGCCGCCGTGACTGGTGCATGATCGCTGTCACGTTGCCCACAGTCGTCTTGATCGTCTCTGTCATCAACCTCATCAAACTCAACAGTTCCATCGCCGGTGGCGGCTGGTGGCACTCCCTACTCACACCCGTCTTCGGCTGGCTCACGCTGCTCAGCGCCATCCTCGTCCCTGTCGCCGGTCTCGCTGGTGCAATCGGTCTGCGCTGGTGCATCCGCTGGACGACCGCGGCGCTCCGCGAACTCCCCGAAGGCTGGTCGCGCGCAATTCGCTTGCACGCGGGCGAACGCATCGGCTGCGTCAAAGTGCGCCGCTGCGACCCCCCCAGCCTGCTCATCGAAACTACGCGCTACCCGTGGATCATGCAGTCGCTCGCCTCACGAGGCCTGCTCGTCTCACTCGCCTTCATGCTCTCGATCTTCGCCACCTCCGCGCAAACACGCGGCCTCTCCACCATGCTCTGGCCCCTCATCTTCATCCTCTGCATGCACGTCCTCCCCGCCCTCGCTGGCCTCAGCACCCGCCTGCTCGAAATCGCTCGCATCGACGGCACGCTCCGAGTGCGCACATCCGCAAGCCTCTGGGGCATGCGCATCCCACTCCTTTCCAAGCATCACGTCACCACGCAAGTCGCGTTCGATCTCATCTCTCACCCCCATCGCGACACCTTCACCTGGCGGTTTGTCGCAACCGACGCCGACCGCCGCGTGCTCTTCGCTCACGACATGGGAACCAGCGACGTGGGCCGCGTCCACGGCATGATGCTGCGCGACGGCCTGCGCAACGCCCTCACCTGACGCTCACTCCACGGGTGTCTCCCGCGTGTGCCTCGCCATCTTCCCATACGCAAACGCGACCCCCATCATCAGCAGTCCCACCAGCAAAAAGCTCGCGATGCGCCACACCGCGCTCACCGCCGCAAGGTCGTAAATCACCACCTTCGCTCCCGCCACGCCCAGCAGCGCCAGCCCCGCATAACGCAGCCCTGCGCGCGACCACTTGAATCCGCCCGCCAGCGCACCAACCGCAACCACCGCCCACCACACACTCACCGCGCCGCGCGTCGATGTCTGCACGTTGAACACCTGGTGCACGATCGCGCTCACGCCGATGCTGCTCGCCACCAGCGCAAGCACACCGCTCACCCACAGCAGCACTGTGCGTGCATCTCCCACCAGCTCACGCTCGCGCATCACCAGCCACGTCATCGCCCCCGCAACCACCAGCCCCGCCAACGCCACATGCGTCGCCGACGCGTTGAACCACGCTTCATCCATCATCCAACCAACCGCCAGCGGCACCCACAGCGCCACGCACGCCCCCAGCACCAGCACCGCGGCATAGGGCAAGTTCACACACCGCAGTCCGCGTGCGTGCCACAGCGCCGCCGCCAGCCCGATCCACGCCCACAAAATCGACGTCGCCATCGCGTCCGTGTGCATGGGCACCAGCAGCAACAGCGCCGTCGGCACCACCCCGCGAATCACCGCGCGCCGCTCAATCGCCTTCGTCTCCGCAGGCGTCTCCGCCACTTTCGTCCGGTCCGCCGCAAGCGCCAGCGCAACCGTCCATACCGCCGCCATCACGACAAACGCAAACCGCTCCCACGACAACACCAATCCCGCAATCACAAACTCACGCGCGCCTGCGCCACCCATGAACGACCCGATCACCGGCTCCAGCAACAACCGCCCCGTCGCAATGGCAATGAGCACCAACCCATACCACCGCATGCCGCGCGAACCCAGCCGCGGTCCCATCACCGCCGCCGCCAACCCCACACCCGCAAACGCCGCCACCTGCGCGTATCCACCCAGTGCCGCCGCAATCACCACCACCAGCAGCACCGCGCTCTGCACCAGCATCGTCTGCCCCAGCGCATGCCGCATCGTCGCCGGCAATCGCGAGATCGTTGCCCCAAACGGCGCAAGCACACCAGCGAGCAATCCCGACGCCGCACACGCAAAAAGCGCGGGCAGCCACATCGTGCCTTGCGCCGAACCCACCAAGTGCATGCTGAGCGCCACCGCCCAGCACGTCACCGCCAGCGTCGCCAGCGACACCGACCCCACCCGCACCAGCAACTCGCTCGGCAGCCGATCATCCTCACTCGCCTCCGCCGGCTGCGGCGCAAGCATCGCATTGATGACCGCCTCCGCATGTACCAGCGCCCACACCACACCAATCGCGCACAACCAGCCCCACAGCGCCACATTGCTGTTGAAGATCCACAGCGACAGCAAAATCGTCGCTCCACCCACCGCCAGCGACCGCACCCCCGCCATCGACTTCACCGCGTGCTTGTGCTCCAGCCACGTGCACGACGCCAGCCCGATCACCAGCAATGTCACCACATACGCAGGCAACGCAATCGCTGACGTGCTCGCCCCCTGCATGATGACGGGCGAAAGGAACCCGCCAAGCAGCGACACGGCCACCACCACACCCAATCGCAGCCGCACACCAACACACGTCCCCGCGATCGCAACCACCAGCATCATGACGATGCCCGCCGCCGGACTCACCAGCCCGTACAGCTTGAACGCCGCGAACACGCTCGCATACACCGCACCCAGCCCCGCGCTCGCCGCACCCATCGCCGCCCACGCGCCCCACCGCCGCCGGATCCACTCCGCCGTCGCCACCAGCCCGCCGCCAAACATCGCCGCGCCAATGCAGCGCCACATCGGCGCCACGCGCAGCCACCCCTGGTCATATGCCAACTTCACAAACAGCGACACCGCGATCACCACCGCGATCGCCCCCAGCACCGCGTACCACTTGCCCGCCAGCATCTCCTCAAACCTGAACCCCGCCCGCTGCCCACTCGAAACCTGACCACCCGCCTGCGCACGCGGCTGCTCCACCCGCGCCATCGGCGCCAACGCCGCCACCGGCAACGCCGGCGGCACACTCCGAGCCGGCTGCGTCTGCACCGCCACTGCCGCCGGGCTCGCCACCCGCTGCGACGCGACAAACGCCGCCACTCGCGCCGCCGGCTGCACCGGCTGCGTCCCACCCCGCTCCGCCTCCAGCCGCGCCACCCGCTTCTCCAGCCGCGCAATCAACTCGCGCGTCTCGCGCACCTGCCGCTTGCTCCCACCCGCTCGCTCATGTCGCGACACACCCCCACGCGTCGCAGGTCGAGCGGCGAACGAAGACACAGCCCCAGAGTTACGCGGAGTCATAGTAAGCAAATACTAACATACTACCCCCACCTTGTCAAGTGCCCCTTCGCACCACTCCCCCACAAACCCAAACCCCCGCCCCAGCACGCACTTGCGCCGTCATACACTGCCCCACCCATGGGAGGGATCGCCCGTGCCCGCGCCCGATGACGCCAACCAGCCCGGCATGTCCGACCTCTCCCAGCAGGTCTACGCCCAGCTGCGCGCCATCGCTCAGGCCCGCCTCGCCCACGAACGCCCGGGCCACACCCTCCAAGCCACCGCCCTCGTCCACGAAGCCCTCATGCGCGTCGACCGCGCCGCCCAAACAGTGGACGCAGCCTCACCGCAGTTCATCTGGGCCGCAGCCCAAGCCATGCGCCGCATCCTCATCGAGCATGCCCGCACGCGCAACGCCACCAAGCGGGGAGGCGATTTCAAGCGCCTCAGTTGGTCAGGCGGCATCGCCGACGTCGCCGATCTCGCCAGCGAAGAACATAGCGACAAAATCGAGGCCCTCGATGCCGCGATCGTGCGCTTAGAGGAGCATGACGAACGAGCCGCCCGCGTCGTTCGTCTGCGTTTCTTCGCGGGACTCTCCATCGACCAGACCGCTCGCGCCATGGACATGAGCCCGCGCACCGCCAAACGTGACTGGGAATACGCCCGCACCTGGCTGCTGCGCGAGCTGCGCGCCACCTGACGGAGCCCGCGCATGCCCGACGCCAAAGAAATCTTCGCCGACGCGCTCGAGCTTCCCCCCGACTCGCGCGAAGCCTTCGTCCGCGCTCGCTGCGACACCGACGCCACGCTCGCCCACAACGTCCTCGAGCTCCTCCGCGTCCACGACGCTTCCGCCGAGTTTCTCCACGCCCCCACGCTCTCCGCCGATCGTCTCGCCGCAGGCGACGAACAAATCGGCGACTCCCTAGGCCCCTACACCCTCCGCGCGCTGCTGGGAGAAGGCGGCTACGGCCGCGTCTATCGCGCCACCCAGCGCGAACCCATCGCCCGCGAAGTCGCTCTCAAAATCATCAAGCTGGGCATGGACACGCGCCGCGTCACCCAGCGCTTCGAAGCCGAACGCCAAACACTCGCGCGCCTCGACCACCCCGCCGTCGCCACCATCTTCGACGCTGGCTCCACCCCCGCCGGTCGCCCCTACTTCGCCATGGAGCTCGTCGCTGGCGAGCCCGTCACCGACTTCGCCCAGCGCACCACGCTCTCCCTCGACGCGCGACTTCATCTCTTCATCTCCATCTGTCGCGCCGTGCAATACTGCCACCAGCGAGGCGTCATCCACCGCGACCTCAAGCCGGCCAACATTCTCGTCAGCGACACCACCGGCGCGCCCCTCGCGAAAATCATCGACTTCGGCATCGCCAAGCTCGTGGAAGACTCATCTGCTTCCAGCCTCACGCGCCTCACCATCGAAGGTCCATTCCTCGGCACACCCGAGTACGCCAGTCCCGAGCAAGCATCAGGCGACACCTCGCGCGTCGACACCCGCAGCGACGTCTACGCACTCGGAGTCATCCTCTACGAACTCCTCACCGGCACCACCCCGCGCGCCGCCGCTCAGTGGGGCCACGTCTCCTACGCCGCGCTGCAAAAACTCATCGCCGCCCACGAACCCATCGCCCCCGCCACACTTCTGCGCCAACGCAACCCGCGCTCGCGCGACATCACGCGTATCACAGGTCCGCTCGACTGGATCACCCTCCGCGCCCTCGCCACCGATCCCGCGCAGCGCTACCAGTCCGTCGCCGACCTCGCCGACGATCTCGAGCGCGCTCTCGCTCACCAGCCCGTCACCGCCGCGCCGCACAACGCCGCCTATCGCGCTCGCGTCTTCCTGCGCCGCAACCGCCTCGCCGTCGGCGTTGCATCCATCGTGCTGCTGGGCGTGCTCGCCACCGCCGCCGGCACCACCTACGGCCTCCTCCAAGCACGCAAACAGGAACAAATCGCCCGCGACCAGCTCGCCCGCGCCGATGCCGTAGGCACGGTCCTCAAAGACGCGCTCAAAGCCATCACGCCCGAAGCGGCCCAAGGTCGTGACACCGCCCTCGTCAAACAACTGCTCGAACGCGCCGAAGCATCCATCACCGACACACAGACGCCTCTTCCCGCAACCGTGCAAGTCGAGCTGCGCACCACGCTCGCGCAGGTCTACCTCAGTCTTGGCGAATCCGCCCGCTCCACCACACTCGCTCGCTCCGCGTACGAACTCGCCACTACATCGCTCCCCGACACCGACCCGCTCTGGCACACCGTCACGGGCAACTACGCTAAAGCGCTCGCCGAAGACCACAGCTCGAATCTCAACTCCGCCGCGAAGCAGGAAATCGTGCGTCTGTTCGAAGAAGCCCTCGCCCGCGCCAATCGCAACGCGCCGCCTCCCTCGCGCGATGTCGCTGTCGCCATGAGCGATCTCGCATGGGCACGCTACCAAACCCATCGCTTCCCCGAAGCCCTTCAACTGCTGCAAGACGCCCTCGCCATGCACGATGATCTGGGCGTTCCCGATCTCCGCGCCCGCGTCCACTGCCAATGGGTCTATGTCGCCGTGTGTATCGACCTCAGCATGGTCGACGAAGCCTTCACTGGCATGCGCCGCCTGCAAGACGACTTCGCACGCCTGCCCGACTCCAACCCCGTCGACGAACTCCTCCTCCAAGGCGGCGTCACCCGACTGCTCACCCGCGCCAATCGCACCGACGACGCACGCGACATCTTCACCACGCTCATTCCCCGCGCTCGCGAAATCCTCGGGCCATCTCACCCCGAAACCGTCAAAATTCTCGTCTATGCCGGCGAAAATGAAGCCCGCGCCGGCAACACCGCCGCCTCCTTCGCACGCTACGCCGAAGCGCACGAAGCAGCGCTAGCCGGTCCGTCCGGCCGCGAGTCAGCCCTTCAGATCGAACGCCTCATGACCAACGCCGTGTATGACTACGCCTCCGCCTGCGCCGCCGAGCCCATGGCCCGCGCGCACCTCGCCGACGCGCTCGCGAACGCGCCGCAAGGCGATGCCGTCGTCGCCAGTCGCCTCATCACGCTCGCACGGCTCTGTAACACGCTGCGTCGCTGGGACGAAGGCCTCCAACTCGCCCACGAATCCCTCGCCCTGCGCGAGCGACTCTTCCGCATCCCCTCCGTCGAACACGTCGCCTGCATGATTCACATCGCCCACGCGCATCTGGGCTTGGGCGAACTCGATCTCGCTTACGTCTGGGCTGCTCGCGCCGACGCCATCACGCGCGAGCGCACCAGTCCCGGCAATCCCTATCGCGAGTCCTGCGAACAACTCCTCGCCCGCATCTTCGCCGCGCAGACGCAGCGCGAGCAGCAAACCGCGCCGTCAGATCCCTGACCCGCGCTCCCCAAACAGCCCGGTCTTCTCACCCGTCTCTGCGCCGCTCCCTTCCAGCCGCTTCACCTCAACCCGCGCCGGCACTGCCGCGCGCCGATCAATCCCGCCAACCTCCTCCAGCTCCCGCGCCGACTTCGTCCCCGCCTCCTCAAACTTCCGCAGCGTGGGCAGCAGCCTCGCATCAAACGACGCCGCGCACTTGTTGAATCGATCCACCGCTTGGTTGAGCGACTGCCCCAAGTCACTCATGTGCCCAAACGCCACCGCCGCGCGCTGCAGCAGTTCCTGCCCCAGCCCCTTCAGCGCCACCGCCTCCTTCGCCAGCTTCTGTTCCTGATACCCCACATACACCGCGCGCAACATCGCAATCAGCGTGCTGGGCGTCGCCAGAATCACATTGTCCGCCCACGCCTTCTCCATCAAGTCAGGCCGCCGCGTCAGCGCCGCATCCAAAAACGCATCATGCGGCAGGAACATCACCACAAACTCCGGGCTCCCGTCAAACTGCGACCAGTACTTCTTCTTCGCCAGACTCGTCACCTGCTCAGCAACATGCCGCGCGAATCGCTCCAGCTGCGCATCACGATCAACATCCGTCGTCGCCTCCTGCGCATCCAGGTACGCCTGAATGTTCGCCTTCGCGTCCACCACCACGCACCGCCCGCTGGGCATCTTCACCACCATGTCGGGCCGCTTCTGCGTGCCGTCATCATCCGTGTTGTTTTCCTGCAACGAGAAATCGCAGTACTCCGTCATCCCCGCCAATTCCGCCACCTTCTTCAGCTGAATTTCCCCGTACCGCCCGCGCACCTCAGGCTTGCTGAGCGCACGCACCAGCTTGCTCGTCTCGCTGCGCAGCACATCACCCGCCTGCGCCACCTGCTGCAGTTGCTTTTCAATGTTCGCGTTCCGCTCCGCCACGCTCTTGTCCATCGCGTTCAGCTTCGCATCCGTCGCCTGCAGCGTCTCGCGAATCGGCGCAAGCAACTGCTCAAAGCTCGCCCGCCGTTGCTCCAGTTCCCCCACGCCCTTCTGCGTCTGCGTCGCCAGCGTCTGCTGCGCCAATTGCAAGAACTGTTTGCTGCTCGCATCCAGCGCACTCGCGCTCAGCGCCTTGAACTGTTCCGCCAACTGCTCCGCGCGTTCCCTGTCGCGCCGCTCCACCTCACGCTGAAACAGCGCATGCTGCTCCATCAGCGCCTTCTCCCGCGCCGTCCCCACCTGCTCCATCCGCATGATCTCCGCATCCCGCGCCTCGCGCGTCGCGGCCAAGTCCTTCTCCAGCGCAATCAGCGTCCCCGTCATCGCGTTCACCCGCGCCCGCAGTTCCTCCACCTCGCGCTCTCGCGCCGCCAACGCGTCGCGCCCCGCCGCCGCATCCGCCGACTCCCGCTCCAAATTCGCGCGCAGCACCGCCGCCTCGCTCGCCCCCTGCCCCGCCCGCCACAGCAGCCACACGCACCCCGCCACCGCGACCAGTGCAACCACACCCAAAGCAACTTCAAGCGGCGTCATACCCACATCGTAGTGACAATCCAACCGCTATCCGAACAGCCCGCACGCATTTCCCCGCCTGCCAAATCGGCACTCACCACCCCGCCCGCCGGGTGTCATGCGGTGCCAACCCGTGCCCCCACCCCGCCCGCCGGTCGTAAGTCATTGCAAAACTGCCGCTCCCAGCCACTCCTCCGCCCGCTCCCCGCTGGCACGCCGCTTGCCATCTACCCCTCGTGGTCATGCTGCGCCGCCATCCCGACTCCGACCCGCCGACCTCGTCGGCCGCTATCGGTTCGGGCAGCTCCATGGGCGGCCGCCTCAACCTCCTGCTCAGCTACGCCGGCTGGGAATCCGACCCCTGGGTCAACCGCCTCCCGCGCCTGCTCGAGCCCTTGGGCATCCTCAGCCACCGCGCCCAAACCGGCCGCGAAGCCACGCGCGTCATCGAACAACTGCCCATCCACATCGCCGTCGTCGACCTAGGCCTCCCGCTCGACGCCGCCGAAGTCGACGACGAATTCGCCGAAGGCGGCCCGCGTCTGCTCGAACTGCTCGCGCGCCTGCAGCAGCCTCCGCCCGTCGTTGTCGTCAAGCGCCGCCGCGGAGCCCGCGACGAAGCCCGCGAACTCAGCGCCGCCCTCAAGCTCGGCGCGTTCGCCGTCGTCGATCGCCCCCGCGAACTGCACGAGCTCGATCTCATGTTGGAAGTGTTACGCCGGTGCCTCCAGCGACATTACCAAGGTCGCTGGCCCGGCTGAAAGACACGCTCACCGCGGAGAACGCGGAGAGCGCAGAGCAAAGACAGAGATGAAGGTGCGAGAGACTTCAACTCTGGTTTCAGTTCCACAACTCTCCGCGTGCTCCGCGTTCTCCGCGGTGACTAGGTTTGAAAGAGGAGTCCCCATGTCCAAGACCGCAACCAAGAGCAGCAAAACCACCGTCCGTCCCCTCGGCGACAAAATCCTCGTCAAGCGCGACGAAGCCGCCAGCAAGACCGAATCCGGCATCTTCCTCCCCGAAACCAGCAAGGACAAGCCCAAGACCGGCATTATCGAAGCCGTCGGCACGGGCAACCTGAACACAGACACGGGCGAACGCATCCCCCTCACCCTCAAGAAGGGCGACCGCATCATCTTCACCAGCTACTCGGGCACCGAAATCAAGCTCGATGGCACCGAGTACCTGATGATGAGCGAAGACGACGTCCTCGCGGTGATTGACTAAAAGCATGTGCCAGAGTGCGAAGTGCCAGAGTGCCAAGTGCACGGCCTTCAGTTCACTCAGGCACTCAGGTACTTCGCACTCAGGCAATTCCCCATGACTTCCGACCAACTCCGACAAGCCCTCCGCGAACTCAACGGCGAACGCGACCTCACGGTTGTGTTTGCTGAAGTCCCTTCGCCCGTCCCGGGCCTGGCGAGCCTCGAAGTCAAGCGAGCGATGCTCATCCCCGACGAGGCTGACCACCTCGTCAAAGTCACCGATGGTCAATCCGTCTACGTCCTCGATGCCCCCCGCGTCACGTGGGTCCGCATCGGGCTGGCAAAGACAGTCAAGTAAGCAACTGGTTGATTATCACCACAGAGACACAGAGGCACCGAGAGCAGCCTGGCGAATGGAGCTTTGAGAAGCGTGATCAGCGTACAGCAACACTATCCCCGGGCCCGCAAAGCTCACTCTCCGCTCTCTTCTCTGTGCCTCTGTGTCTCTGTGGTGAACGAACTCTCAGAAAGGTAAACAAATGGCCGCTAAATCCATCGCATTCAACACCGACGCGCGCGAGCGCATCCTCAAGGGCGTGCAGAAGCTCGCCCACGCCGTCAAGGTCACCCTGGGCCCCTCAGGCCGCGTGGTCGTCCTCGAAAAATCCTTCGGCGCCCCCACCGTCACCAAGGACGGCGTCACCGTCGCCAAGGAAATCGAGCTCGAGGATCAATATGAAAACCTCGGCGCGCAAATGATCAAGGAAGTCGCCAGCAAGGCCAGCAAGGACGCAGGCGACGGCACCACCACCGCCACCATCTACGCCGAAGCCATCTATAGCGAAGGCCTGAAGGTCATCACCGCCGGCGCGAACCCCAACCTCGTCAAGCGCGGCATCGACATGGCCGTCGCCGAAGTCGTGGCTGAACTCAAGAAGCTCAGCAAGAAGGTCGAAACCAGCAAGGAAATCGCTCAGGTCGGCACCTGCAGCGCCAACCACGACGAACAGATCGGCAAGATCATCGCCGACGCCATGGACAAGGTTGGCAAGGACGGCGTGATCACCGTCGAAGAAGGCAAGAGCCTCCAGACCGAAGTCGACCTCGTCGAAGGCATGCAGTTCGACAAGGGCTACCTATCGCCCCACTTCGTCACCAACGTCGGCGCAATGGAATGCGTCCTCGAAAACCCCTACATCCTCATCAGCGAGAAGAAGATCGGCAGCGCGAAGGACCTGCTCCCCATTCTCGGCAAGATCGCCGAGTCCGGCAGCAGCCTCCTCATCATCGCCGAAGACGTTGAGAGCGAAGCTCTCGCGACGCTCGTCGTCAACAAGATCCGCGGCGTCCTCAAGGTCTGCGCCGTCAAGGCCCCGGGCTTCGGCGACCGCCGCAAGGAAATGCTGGGCGACATCGCGACCCTCACTGGCGGCAAGGCCGTGATGGAAGAACTCGGCATGGACCTCGAGAAGCTCGAGATCGCCGACCTCGGTCGCGCCAAGAAGATCGTCGTCGACAAGGACAACACGACCATCGTCGAAGGCGCGGGCAAGAGCGATGCGATCAAGGGTCGCATCGACATGATCCGTCACCAGATCGACGCGGCCAGCAGCGACTACGACCGTGAGAAGCTCGAAGAGCGTCTCGCGAAGCTCTCGGGCGGCGTGGCGCAGGTCAACGTCGGCGCGGCGACCGAAGTCGAAATGAAGGAAAAGAAGATGCGCGTCGAAGACGCGCTGCACGCCTGCCGTGCAGCCGTTGAAGAAGGCATCCTCCCCGGCGGCGGCGTCGCCGTCCTCCGCGCCCGTCAAACCCTCGACAAGCTTCGCAAGAAGGTCGAAGGCGACGAACGCAGCGGCATCGACATCGTCTACCGCGCGGTCGCCGCTCCCGTCAAGCAGATCGCAGCCAACTGCGGCCTCGACGGCAGCGTGATCGCCAGCAAGATCGAAGAAGGCAAAGAAGCCAACTTCGGCTACAACGCCCTCACCCACGAATACGGCGACATGATCAAGATGGGCGTCATCGTCCCGACCAAGGTCGAACGCGTCGCCCTCCAGAACGCCGCAAGCGTCGCTGGCCTCCTCCTCACCACGGAAGCCGCGATCGTCGAAATCAAAGACAAGAAGCCCGCCGGCGGCCACGACCACGACCACGGCGACGACTATTGATTGCCCAATGTGTCCGACTTGGCAGAAATGCCGCGTCGGGCTTTATGTACGATGTGGTCGTTATCTTGGGAGCCGGCGCTTCGGCACCTGGTGGTTGCCCAGTCATGTCCACTTTTTTTCGTACCGCTCGCCGCTTGGGTGAACGGGGACTACTTCCGCAGTGGTGCGTGAACGACTACAGAACTGTCGAGCAATTGCGAGACTTACTTGAACTATGTCAGTATCGATCACGAATCGATACCGACAATCTGGAGAGCCTTCTCAACCTCATCGAAACTGCACAGCACTTTGATGGTATTGAAGGCCCAATTCGTACTTCAGGAACAGGCTACCAAACAGCACTGCTCCGTCTGATAGCTGGAGTGTTGCAGGAAACCCAGGTATTCACACTTGATGCACTTCCAGATCAATTGATGACGCCACATGGCACCGAAATCAAAGCAGCTTCGGACGTGAACCGCCGCACGCGATTTCTGGGCCCCCAAGGCTACGACGAAGTTGCGCGCATGATTCTGACATTTGCAAGCGATGCGCGCTTTTCGTTTATCACTTTCAATTATGATCTCGGTCTTGAAATCGCACTGACCGCACGCGGAATCGCTTGGACACACTCAGGTATCGTGGCTAGTTCCTCGACGGATTACAAGACCGTACAGATTATAAAGCCCCACGGAACACTTGGATTGCCTGACGATCAGGACGGATCCGGACTACGCCAATCTATCCAGAGTTTCGTGGAGCAACAGAATAGCTCGATTGCGACTGGAATTCAGATCAGGGACGTTCGCTACAGAATCCCGCTCGCAGATGGGGAGGTACCACGTATTGTTCCGCCCTCTGAGAATAAGTTGACTTCGCGAGAGCAGCATCGTGACGCATGGCACGGCGGGATGCATGCTTTACGCAATGCTCAAATTATTGCCGTGGCAGGATATTCACTTCCACCGACAGATCAGTTTGTTCGCCACTGGTTCGCGCTTGCCGGGACATCGGCGGGCGTTCTTCGCCGTGTTTTCCTATGCGATCGCGATCCCAATGCGATTCAACGATGGCGAGATTTGTTCGGGCTGCAGATTGGAGCACGCACTAGAGTTCTAGACGACTTTCGGACCTTCTGCTACGCGGTGCGCAAGGATTACCTAGACAACGATAGTGTTTGGAGTTAATGATGGCACCCGATGAGAAACGCGTGATTCAGGTTCTTGCACAGGCAAAGACTCGCGGACTGAAGAGTGGACTTTCAGCCTGTGACAACCGCGACAAAGCCGCTACGCTTTCGGCCAGTGTTGGTGAGGATTACAATAAACTTCTGAGCGAAGTTGGCCAAGCATTTCCCGAGGCAATCAGATTCTTGCCGCCGACTGCGGAAGTACGTACATTTGAGAGTGGAGCAAAAAGGACAGTCACGTCTGCACAAGAGATGTTTATTCTGGTGTGTCAGCTTGAAGAGCTTCTAACGATGCTCGCAAAGTCCGACTGAACTGCCCCAAAGCCGTCAACGATTTGGCGATTGCCAACCGTTACTAGTCGTATGTTCACTCTGGGGGGGTGGCCCCCCTGTTAAACTGCCTACTAAAAATCTTCACCCTACTCACCGCCGTTGTGCGCCCATTTCCAGTCACTCCAAAACTCCGCGCTTGCATCCCAAATCACAATCTGCGAAAATGCGCCAGGTGGCCCGTCACGGAGTCACCAAGCCGACCTGATCGGTCGTGTGGCGGCAGCTGCGCAGCATGAACGAAAGCGTTCACGCCCGCAGCCCGCTCGATGACCCACCGATCACCGACTTGGTCACAACCGAACCATCCACCAGCGGTCTTGGGAAAACCTGGGGCAACCCT
>DATGWV010000156.1:0-1902 GCA_035299305.1 Phycisphaerales bacterium
CGCCTGCGGCCAGCTTCGCCACGAAACAGGCCACAAGCAACGCAAACGCGAAGCCTCACAAACCGCTGATTGATTCAAGTAGAGACGCCGCAGCTTCACCCGCGCGCGTTCGCACTGCGAATCACAATCCGCTTCGCGGGCACATCGCGAGCCCCCGACACATCCAGCGTCGGCCGATCCGCACTCGCCCGCTGCGTCGAACTGCTGCGCGTGGGCTTGGGCGCGTTCTCGCGCATCTGCTGCGACGACCGCGTGACTTCGCGCCCTTCGCGAATCTGCTGACTCGACATCCCAACCGCTCGGCTGTCGCGCATGTTCTCACTGCTGCGCGTCACGCTGCGCTGCTGCGCAAGCTGCGTGCTCGACTTGGTCACCTGCTTGCCCGCCGTCGACTGCTTCGCAATCGCCTTGGGCGCATTCGCCTGCGCCAGCACGGGGGCCGCCGTGCGCTGCTGCACGCGAGGCGTCGCCTGCTGCGCCTTGTCGCGCAGCGCGCTGTTCGCGCTCGTAATCACCACGCGCTTGCCCGTCGGCGCACTCGCGCTGGGCTTCGCCGCGTTCTGCCCGCGAATCGCCTGCACCGTGGGCTTCACCGCGCTCGCCCCAGGCTTCGCCGCACTCGCTCGCACCGGCTGCGCCGTCGCCGCTTTCACAGCTGCCTTCGCAATCGGCTTGACCGTCCTGCTTGCATGCGCACCTTCCGCCAGCACGCGCGTCGCCCGCGTCTGCGTCTCAGCCGACGCATGCGCAGGCTTCTCCGCTTCGCCCGACGCGTTGCCCGCGAGCGCAACGATTCCAGCGGCGGCGATGAACTTGGCGGCTTGGCGATCGATCACAGCGAGACCCTCCGCTCACATCGCCACACGACGACGCGAGATCATGTGAAGTATCGGTTTAGTGCGCGCCTTCGGTCACGCGAAGGACTTCAGAAATCGTCGTCATGCCTTTTGCGACCTTGCGCAGACCATCCTGCCGGAGCGTGACCATGCCACGCTCGATGCACAGTCGCCGGAATTCTGCGACGTTGGGATTGCGTGCGATAATGTCGCGCAGGCTGTCGTCAATCACGAGCATCTCGTAAATGCCCACACGACCGCTATAGCCGGTCTTGCGACACTTCTCGCACCCGCGCGCCGCCCAAATCTCGTCATTGGGCAGCCCCTGCATGCTCAGAAACTCCGCCATTTCCTCGCTGGGCGGCTCCGTCTGCTTGCATTCCTTGCACAACCGCCGAATCAGTCGCTGAGCCAACACGCCGTTCACTGCAGCACCGACGAGGAACGGCTCCAGCCCGATGTTCACCAGTCGCGTGATGCTGCTCGGCGCGTCGTTGGTGTGCAGCGTGCTCAGCACCAAGTGGCCCGTCAACGCCGCCTGCACCGCGATGTGCGCCGTCTCATGGTCACGAATTTCGCCCAGCAGAATCACGTCCGGGTCCTGACGCAGCAGCGATCGCAGCGCAACCGAGAACGTCATCCCGATCTTCTCATGCATCTGCGTCTGCGTGACGCCTTCCAAGGTGTATTCGACCGGATCTTCAACGGTCGAAATGTTCATGCTGCTCTTGTCCAACGCGCGAAGCGACGCGTACAGCGTCGTCGTCTTACCGCTGCCCGTCGGACCAGTCACCAGCACAATGCCGTGCGGCGCGTCGATCTGCTTCTTCCAGATCGTCAGCGCATCTTCATCAAAGCCCAGTTGCTCAAGGTCAACCGAGATGTTCTTGTCGTTCAAGATACGCATGACGGTCTTCTCGCCGCCCGAGCAAGGCAGCGTCGACACGCGCAAGTCGATCTTCCGACCGTTCACCATCGCTCGAATGCGCCCGTCCTGCGGAATGCGCCGCTCGTCGATGGCCAGGTTCGCCATGATCTTGATACGGCTCGTGATCGCCGGTCCCAT
>DATGWV010000157.1:0-4767 GCA_035299305.1 Phycisphaerales bacterium
GAGCGAAGCGGAAGAGTTTGTCGAGGCCGGTGACCATGAAGATGCTCCAGACTTGGTCGCTCACGCTGCAGAGCTTGAGGACGCGCTGCTTTTCCGCCAGCGAGCGGCGGAGCAGGAGCAACTGGCCAATGTTGGAGGAGCCGATGTAGGAGACGGCAGCGAAGTTGAGCACGACGTGCGGCGCTTTGTTGGTCGGGGCTTTTTCGACCGTATTACACAGCGACGCGAGTTCATCAGACAGCGCGGGCTCGTCAGCCAGTTCGGCAATGAGGATGTCGTCGGACCATTGCTGCGTACCCATCGTGTGGCCTTCCGTACCCGCCGCGCATGACAGTCTACCAGAAAGACCTCGTGGTTTCGAGGGGGAGGAGTCCGATAGACGCGAAATCTATGTGAATTCGCTATGAAGGCATACGCGTGCGGTGCGCTATCGGTTCTCAAGTGGTTGTAAGTGTGGTTTTTGAAGGGGGATAGAGTTGAAACGAAAGCCCCGCGCGTTTCCGCGCGGGGCTTAGTGGCAGCAGAGGAATGGGTCGTGGTGGTGACGTGACTCCGCCGCCGGTGGTGGTGCTTGGGATGGGCGCTAGGCACTGGGGATCAGGCACTAGGCAAAGAGGCTGAATTCCCGCGCACGCCGGTGAACGTGCGCGGGCCTGTGAGCCAGGGGGCGAAGCCAACGCCAAGCCTGCTTGAAGGCAGGTCTGGCACCAAGCGTGGTGGGGGTCGAGCGTCGTCGCGGGCTTGCGCCGTTGATGCCAGCTCTTGTTTCCCCGGAAGTCGTCCGCGTGTCCGCGTCCCTGCAGATCACACGTTGGCGACGCTTCCGTCCTCGCTTGCGGCGACGGCCAGCATCCTTGCTGCCCGCCGCGAAGGCCCTTCGATCTCACGAATCAGAAACAGGGCGATTTCCGCCGCGATTCTGCTTGTTTCAACCTTCCAACTTCTGCATCACGCTTGGCAGTTTGTTGAAGCGATCTCGCAGGTCCTTCTGCCAGGTCGCTCGATCCATCACTTCCAAGCGCGGGCCTGCGCCCACCATCACGACGTCCTTGCCCAGTTCGGTCAGCTCGAGATGGAGCTGCGGGATGTTGATGCGACCTGCGCTGTCAACTTCCAACCGCTCCGTGAACCCGAAGTAGTCCGCCTGCGCTTCGGCTTGCTGCGCGGGAGGCATCAAGGTTGCCGGCCCTTTTTCCGCGAGCTCCTGAAAGCGAGCTTCGGTGAAGAGCATGAGCAAGTGCTTGCGCCACGGCACGCAGTACCAGGCCGTCCCGTCACGTTCGGGCCGCAAGAGCGACCGGAACTTGGCAGGAATCGCCAAGCGGCCTTTCGCGTCGATCGTGAGTTCTGCGGACCCTGTGAAGATCATGGCGAGTGACCGGAAGTGGAGTGCCTCCTGCACCAGCCTGAACTTGGGTCCATCACCCACGCTCAGCATCGACAAGCCGCCGACGGGGAGAGTTTACACACTTTGCCCCACTTTGCAACACCCTGAGCCACAAGGGTTGATTTTTCTTCACTTTTTCTCCCACGTCGAGCATTTGGGGGAAAAGGTGTGGAAACACAAAAGGATTTTGTTATACTACTATATTCCTAATACCAGATTCTTGTGAATCCCACAAACGCGCGGGAACCTCTCGGTGTGCGTTGTCGGACCAAAGAGCGAGAGGCGGCACATCCCTAATTCGGGAACATCCTTATCGGGAGGGTTCCATGGGCATCGCGACCGCAAAAGGGCGTTCAAGGGCAGAAAACGAAAACGTTGTTGAGGTGCCGGCGCGAGCGTGGCAGTTGTTGGCTGCGCATCCGGTGGCGATCTGCACAGCGTGGGGCGGACGGCGATTTGCGTCGCTGGCGCTCGGTGCGCAGCAGGCGAGCAATCTGCCGCCTTTGGTGTGCGTGTCGTCGCGCTGCGGACATGTGATTGATCCGGTGCTGCGCGATGCGCGGGTGTTCAGCCTCTGTGTGCTGGGGCCGGCGGAGCGCGTGATGCTGCGCCGACTGAGCGAGGGCACGCTGCTGCGCGGCATGGACATATTTGATGGGATCGCTGTCGATCGCCTGCAGGGCGGATTGCCGGCGGTCGCGTCATCGCCCGTCGCGCTGGAGTGCGAGATCGTGCGGCACATTGATCTGGAAGCGGATCACCAGCTGTATGTGGGCAAGATCACATCGTGCCGAGTGCGCGAGATGATGCAGGCGGCGTGCTGACGAGAAGGCACCGGGCACTGGCCACTGGGCACTGGGGATTGCGGAGACGTGATTAGTCGCGCCGGGTTGTGTTTGCAGCGGCCGCTTCGAGGAGTGCGACGCCGATACGAGTGTGGTTGGTGATGTCCATGGGGACGATCACGGTGCTTGTGTCTTCGAGGGTGATGATCCAGTGGTTGGAGGATGCTTCGCGGACGGCGCGGATGTCTGCGAGGAGGACGCCGTCGCTGGTGAACGCGCGGCGGATGAGGAGGGTGTCTTGGGAAATGATGACGCGCGTGCGGAGTGCGCCGAGCAGGCCCCAGAGCAGAACGGCGAGCACGAGGAGCAGAAGGACGGCGAGGACGCCAAGGAGAATGGGCGACGCGATGCGCGGGCCCAGAAAGGCGGCACCGGCGATGATGATGGCGAGCTGCGCCAGCCAGAAGAGGATGTTGACGAGTGGCGGGCGACCTTCGAGTTGGTCGGTGGGGGCGAGCATGCTGGGTGGATGATATCGATGTGGGTCAGCGGGCTTTGCGTGTGGAGCGAGATGTGCGCGGGCGGCTCGCGCGTGCAGGTGTTCTCGATTTCGATGGTGGAGACGCGGTGCGCAGAGCTGCGGCGGTCTGCGCGTTCGGCCGGACGTTCTGAGCGGCGAGTTGCACGGTTTGTGTGATGCGCAGGGCGCGGGTTTCGGGGCGCTTCGCGGTGATGATCCACGTCAGGGCTTGTTTGCGTGCGCCGGGTGGGAAGGCGTTGAAGTTGGAGCGGGCCTTGGCGTCTTGCGCGAAGGCACGCTTGAGATCGGCGGGCAGTTCGAGTGCTTCAGCGGCGTCGAGTGTGGTCCACGAGCCGTCGGCGATGGCGGCATCAATTTTGGCTTGGCCCGCAGCGGTGATGAGGCCCTGTTGTTGCAGCGATGTGATGCGGCGCTTGTTGAGGGCAGACCAGACGCTGCGCGGTTTGCGAGGGGAGAAGTAGAGTTTACTTTGCGTCTCGCTTACGCGGCCCGCCACGGAGTCAATCCAGCCGAAGCAGAGGGCTTCTTCGACGATGTCGTCGTACGAGAGTGTGCGGGCGGTGCGTGCGCCTTTGTCGTAGACAAGCCAGATCGCTGCGTGTGTCGCGTGATGTTGCGTGAGCCAGGCCCGCAGCGCGGGGCGATCTTTGAAGTAGATGTGCTTGACGTCGGCGGGCATGAAGGACTGTACTGCGCGATACACAGAACAAAAATCGGGCCGATCAGCGGAGGTAGTGCTGATCGGCCCGTGGGGAAAGGAGAAGAGAAACCGGATTACCGCGGCGAGCGCGGGTTGTTGCCGGGATTCGTCGGATTGCTGGGGTTGGTGCCAGGCGTGTTGTTGGGGTTGCCGTTGTTGGGATTCATGCCGGGCGTCATGCGTTCTTCGCCGGTAGCGGTGGTGGACATGGTTTCGCCGCTCCACGTGGTGCGCGACTGCTTGAGGTAGAGCATGAGGCGGCGCTGATCGAGGAGGATTTGCTGCATGAGGTCCATCATGGCATCGTCGCGGCGCTCGGGGGCGAGCTGGCGGACTTCACCGAGGCGGCGGATGAGTTCATCGCTGCGCTGGGTGAGGCGATCTTCCATGCGGGCGAGGCGCTGCGTCCGCGTGTCAAAGCCAGTGCGGCTTTGGGGGCTCATGAAGGTGAAGGGAGACGTATAGCCCTGACGGTTCTGATCGTCGCGGTTCGCGTCGTCACGCCAGAAGAAGTCATCGTCTTCGGGCTGCATGTTGCTGCGATCGACGTTGTCGCGATTGTCGCGGCGGGTGTTGTCGGTATCGCTGGGCGTGCCGGGCTGGTTGGTGCCGGGACGGTTTTGATCGCGCTGATTCTGATCACGCTGGTTCTGATCACGCTGATTGCGGTCAGGCTGCGTCTGGCTGGGCGTGCCCGGTTGTGACTGGGCGTTAGAGTAGTTGCTCACGCTGACGAGGGCGGTGCCAGCCGCGAGGATGAGGACGGCGGGAGCAACGTAGCGAGCGACGGGAGAGAAAGTCATGGCTGACTCCTTGGTGCAATGGGGTGCGAAAGGACATGCGAGGCGGAAGATCACACGGCGAGCTCGGCTACGCGATACACGCGGCAGCAACATGCTCGATGCAAACAAAGTGGTGGGGGCGGACAAGTCGCGCGTGAATGCGGGGTGAATCGAGGTTCACTTTGAGGGGATGTGTGGACGAAGGGGGAGATGGTGTTTGCGCGCAGGCCAAAAATAATGCCGCCCCTTGCGGGGCGGCTCACAACGTCGAGAACTTGCAGAGACCTGTCTCTCGCGCTCACGAATGCGCGTGCGGACGGGCGTCTGGGTGGTTCGCGACGAGTTCTCCGGAGTTGATGCGGTTCTCGACCACGATTTCGCGGTCGTGGGCGCGGTCTCGCGCGGCCCAGAGGGCGGGATTGAAGAAGAGCATGGCGATGCCAAGTGCGGCGATGACCATAGCGAGCCAGCCGATCCAAAATGATGAGATGGCCGCGGCGACAAGCACCAGGGCGATCATGACGCCCATGACGCCGCGGATACCAGCGGGGCCGAGCTTGGGATCGGCGGGC
>DATGWV010000158.1:0-5553 GCA_035299305.1 Phycisphaerales bacterium
GGAGTCGATTGCGGAGCTGTGCATTTCCGCCGACGTTGTCATCGCAGCGGCGCTCGTGCCTGGTGGTTCCGCACCCAGGCTCATATCCGCTGAAACGGTCAAGCGTATGAAGCCCGGAGCGGTGATTGAGTTGATGCGAAACTCAAACGTGCCCCGGAAGCCCAGCACCGCGTCTTGCTTCACGTTGTACCAGATCGCCCCGCGCTGATCGCCCGTCGTCGTCGCCGCGGCGTAATACTGATCAAACAACGCATCGCCCGTCAGCACCATCTCTGGCGGCTGACCAAACCCAAATGCGTTCGTGAAATCCGCGGATGCCGAAGCACACACGGACGCAACACCAAGCAAAGCAACGACGGCATGTTTCCGAGACATAACCCACCTCTTGGCTTCACCGACTGTCGCATGCCTCACTCCAACAACGAGTGACATGGCATGCGCATGGGAAGTAGTGGGGCACACGGCTGCGTCTGACAGAATCGCAGGAAATCGGCGCGAAAACGCCCGAGAATCTCTCTCGCTCGATCAGTTCCCGAACACAACGTTCACATCGCCGGCGCAGCATTTGCCGCAGCCCGCTGCCGCGACCGCACCGCAAACGCCACAGGAATGCTCAGCACATACAGCCCCGCCAACGAGGCAATCGTCAGCCAAGGTGACATCAATGTGCACGCGGCCAGAGCAACCACGCCGATCAGCAACGGTGCCACCAATCTCCGCGAGATGCGAATCCCCTTCACCGCGAACATCGGCATCGTGCTCACCATCAGCACGCCCACGACAATCAGGTAGATCGCCACCGCCCACCCCGGGATGTTCCAGTCGAGATACCGCACATCATCACTCGCCGCCAGCATCGCTGGAATGAGAGCCACCCCCGCGCCCGCAGGCGTCGGCATCCCCGAAAAGAACATGCTGGGTCGCTTGGTACTCGCTGGAGAGGCCCCGCTCGCCGTCGCTTCCGCCGCACGCAGTGCCTGCGTGTGCGCCTGCGCCGTGAATCGCGCCAACCGCAACGCGGCGCACAACGCGAAGATCATCACCGCGATCAGTTCCAGCGTGTCCTGCGTCTTGTTGGTCGGCTCAAGCAGCAGCCACTGATGCATGATGACCGCCGGCGCGATCCCAAACGCCAGAAAGTCCGACAGTGAATCGAGCACCGCGCCAAACGGGCTCTGCACGCGCAGCAGCCGCGCCGCCCCACCGTCAAGCACATCGAAAACCGCCGCCAGCAGAATCGCCGCCAATGCCCGCTCCCAACGCTCCAGTAACGCAAAGTGCAGACTCGCAAGTCCGCAGCACACCGCCAGCGTCGTCAGCAGGTTGGGCACAAGCGCCGCAAGCGGCACTGAACGAGTTTTGGGCCCCAATCGCAGAAACAACGTGTACCTCGATCTCTTCCGCAGCGCCCTCGCGGAATCAGTTGAACTTCGCCAGCTTCGTCACCCCGCCCGTCGTCTTGTCGCCCGGCTTCACCAGCCACGTCACGCCTTTCGGCAAGTACACATCCGTCCGGCTGCCAAAGCGAATCAATCCGTAGCGCTGCCCCACCTTGTAGCTCGCGCCTTCCTGCGCGTGACACACGATCCGCCGCGCAATCAGCCCCGTCACCTGCGTTACAACCGCCGTCGCGCCGTTGCTCAGCTTCAGCGCAATGCTCTTGCGCTGATTGTGTTCCGCATCGGGCTTGCCCGCATGCGCGAACTTGCCGGCCTTCCCCGCGACTTTCAGAATCGTCCCCGCGTACGGCACACGATTCACGTGTACGTTGAAGACGTTGAGAAAGATCACCACGCGCTCAACTTCACCCAGCGCCGCCGCGTCCAGCCCCAGTTCCTCAGGCACCTTCGCGGGTTCAATCGCAATCACCAGTCCATCCGCGGGCGCAACCAGCAGCCCGGGCTCATCAGGAATCGCGCGCTGCGGATCACGAAAGAACCAGCAGCAAAACGCCAGCAGCAACACGCCCGGAATCGCCGCAGCCCACGCCCACGCTGGCGCGAACATCGCCACCGCCGCCACAGGCAACGCCCCGATGATCACCACGATGAGCAGAATGATCCACCCCTCGCGCGCGATGATGGGCGAGGGATCATCCGGACGCGTCCGAGAAGACGTTGTTTGGGAAATGGACGCTGAAGCAGGTGCTTGACTCACCCTGCATCGTAGCGCGACCCTTCCTCCCGTCGGTACGGGATTTCCCCGTAGAAAGGCGGGTCTTCACACCCGAGAATCCACTTATTGCTGGCCCGCTGTGGCCATTCGCTCATATCGCCGCCCCTCCGGTTCGATGTTCTCTGTATGACCCGTGCGGCCACCATCCTCGTGTGCGATGACGAAGCGGCGATCCGCTCGATCGTCGCTTCCAAGTTGCGCAGCGCGGGTTACACGGTCTGCGAAGGCCGCAACGGCCTCGAGGGTTTCGGCTGGGTCAACCACGCCGCTCTCCCAGTCGGCGCGATGCCCAAGAGCCCGATGCCCATCGTGCCCGACCTGGTCGTCACCGATCTGCAGATGCCCATGATGTCAGGCCTCGAAATGGCCATCAACCTGCGCGGCTTTGCACCCACCGCCAACGTGCCCGTCATCATGCTCACCGCGCGCGGCTACATCGCCTCGCCCGAAGACATCGCTCGGACCAACATCAAGCAACTCATGCAAAAGCCCTTCGGCGCCGCGCAGTTGCTTGAAACCGTCCAAATCATGCTTGCTCAATCCGAAGGGGGACAGCAGGATCGCGCCGCTGCATAAGCGACAGGAACACGCATGTCCCACGACACCTTCAAGACCGGCAATCTCACCCTCGACGCGATGCTCACGCGCTGCCGCAAGCTGGGCTTGCTCGCCTGCGCCCTCGGGCCCGACGGCTCGCTGCTCGATGTCAGCGCCTCGCACTCGCTGTGGGAAGCAGTGCTGCGCTCCCCCAGTTTCGCGAAAGCTCTCCAGCGCCTTGCGATGCTCGAAATGCCCCGCCGCATGCGAGGCGGCCTCGCGCCCGCAAGCCTGTGCGATGGCCTCAGCGTCGTGCTCTGCCCTCACGCCGACGACACGGGCCTGCGCGGCTCCACCGCCGTTGTGCTCGTGGAGCCACACGCCAAATCGAGTGAAATGCTCTCGCTCGCCTGCAAAGAAGCCGGTCTCGAGCTTGCCGAAGTCGCGCTGCTCGTCAACGCGACAGGCAGCTTCGGCCCCGCCGCTTCGCAGCTCATCGCGCAATCACTCAGCGCGATGAGTCAGGACGTCGCCGAAACCTTGCGCAACAACGGCGAGCTCGAAGGCTTCACCAAGCAGTTGACGGGCGCGTTCGAAACCATCGACGTGCTCTACAACCTGGGCCGCTCGATGAAAGCCGTGCTCAGCCCCGAAGAGTTCCTGCAAAATCTCTGCTCGCGTGTCGCGATGAGCCTCAACTTCGCCTGGGTCGCCGTCTTGTTCGAGGACTCAGCGAAAACGCCCACCGCCTTGCGCTCGATGCTCGCCCACCAAGGCGAGCTGCCCGCAGCCGATGATGAGTTCCGCCTCGCCGCCGCGCGGGCCATGCACGATGACGACACCACGTGCAAGATTCACATGGACCTGACGGAACTCGCCGTCGCAACCAATCCCCAGATCATCAGCCAGCCGCTCCTGTGCAAAGGTCACCAGATCGGCGTCATGCTCGCCGGCGGCAAAGGCGGCGAAGACTGGATGATCAGCAGCTACGACACGCAGCTCTTCGAAGCGTGCGCCGGCTTCCTCTCCACCTTCATCGACAACGTCGCGCTCTACGACGACCAGCACCAGCTCTTCATGGGCACCGTGCAGGCCATGACCGCCGCGATCGACGCCAAGGACCGCTACACCCGCGGTCACAGCGAACGCGTCTCGCTCATCTCCATGCAGCTCGCGCAGATGGCCGGTCTGCCGCCCCAGCAGTGCGAGCGCATCCGCATCGCCGGCCTCGTCCACGACGTGGGCAAGATCGGCGTCCCTGAAAATGTCCTGCTCAAAGCCGGCAAACTCACCGACGAAGAGTTCGCCCATATCAAAAAGCACCCGGAAACCGGCTACGAAATCCTCAAAGGCGTCAAGCTCCTCGAGGACGTCCTCCCTGGCGTGATGCATCACCACGAGCGCTACGACGGCAAGGGCTACCCGCACGGCCTGCTCGCCGACGAAATCCCGCTCATCGCGCGCATCATCGCCGTCGCCGACACCTTCGACGCCATGAGCTCCAACCGCGCGTACCGCAGCAAGCTCCCGCGCGATGTCGTCCTCGCCGAAATCGCGCGCAGCGGTGGCACCCAGCTCGACCCGCGCATCAGCCAGCTCATGCTCAAACTCGATCTCACCGAGTACGACGCCATGACCCGCCGCCACGCCGCGATGGATCAGCAGACCGCCGAAGAACGCGCTACCAGCAAAGCCGCGTAACTCCGCAATCAGATCGCGGCTCGGCAATCAGCACGACCAATCACAGTGAAACGCACCGCGCGACGCGGCTACGCCACTCGGCATCAACCCGCATCACGCGTACACGTGTCACTCGCACATTCGTCGCGCCGCTCATTCACTCACGGCGCAATCCGCAGCGCAGTCTGATCCTGCACATACATGCTCGTCGCCGTCATGAACCCCGGAATCGGATTCGTCAGCGGCATCCACCGCACGCTCGCCGTGCGAGCCCCCGAGATCGACAACTTGCCGTTCACCCACAACACGCCCTCAAACGCCGAGTTCTCGTTGATTGTCAGGCTGTTGGAAACATACACCAGCCCGCGAATGCGCGATGGATACGCATCGCTCGAGTCGCCGTCCGTCGCACCCAGATACGGCGCACCCGTCGGGTTGAGGTTGCGCTCCGCATCCGACTCCGTCAGATCAGGGTCTTCCAGCGAAATGACCATCGAGCCGCTCACCAGCAGCGTCGGCATATCGCTCGATGCCGGCGACATCGTCACCTTGGGTCCGATCTTCGACGAGCTCTTCGCGTTGATGATCACCAGCGTGCCATACACACGCGAACTGGTGATCGTCACCGCGTTGTTGTTCGCATTGATGACATACACACCCTTCGCATTGAGCCCCGTGTTTGCCGGGTTGCTCGTGGGTGAGAAGAGCACTTTCTCAAATGATCGATCACCCGAGAGGTTGATCGCCGTGCCAATGCTCTGGTAGTACGAAAACAAATCCGCCGAAGGCGCGGGCACCGTCATCGTCACGACATTGTTCATCGCCTCCGTCGCCGCAAGAAGATCGGCAGGCGTCACACCGATCTGCGCACTCGCGTTGAACGTCGCACTGGGAGTCGGCCGCGCCGAAGCAGTTGCGACTGTTCCGTTCGCCGCCAGCGTGCCGCCGCCAAGTTTCTGCTCATGGATAACCGCATTGCTCAACGCAGAGATCGGCGTCACGTCAAACGCAAAATCAACCTGCGACGCGCGCCTCGCCCCGCCCACGGTTGACGTCACCGTCATGCGCACCGGGTCAGCCAGGTTCATGCTGCGAAGATCATCATCCGTCGGATCAGTCAGCGTGATGACATGCGACGCCCCTGCCGTGCCCAGCATTGCC
>DATGWV010000159.1:0-2473 GCA_035299305.1 Phycisphaerales bacterium
CCTCGTCGCCCTCCACGGCGAACCCGCCACCACCGCATGGCTCGAGCAGTTCGCCAAGCGCGTCCGCGTCTACGAAGGCAACTCCGCCGTCGTCCAAGGCATCGTCAACGCCGAGATCGATCTCGGCTGGACCGACACCGACGACGTCTGGGCCGGCCAAGCCAACGGCTGGCAAGTCGAAGCCGCATTCGACTCTACCGACGATCTCCCCATGGGCGGCCGCGGCCCCATCGTCATGCCCTGCACCGTCGGCATCATCCGCAACGCCCCCCAGCCCGCCGAAGCCCAGCGCCTCGCGAGCTTCCTCCTCAGCGCCGACGCCGAACGCCTCATGTCGCAAACCGAAAGCCGCAACGTCCCCGTCCGCCCCGCGCTCGCGGAAGAACTCGCCAACAGCGATCCTCGCCTCGCCTTCCCCCCCGCCGCCAAGCTCAATTGGAACGCCGTCTTCGAAGCCATGCCCGCCGCCGACACGCTGCTTGCTCGCATCTTCAAAGTGTGAGCGATGTTGAAACTGTAACTGATGAGCGCGCGACGCCCGACACTCCGACCCGACATGGAAGCCCGCCGACAAGAGTTGATCGCTCTCGTGCTGCAGGCCTTCAAAGACGTCACGCGCGAAGGCGGCGTCTCTTGGAGTCAGACCTTCGTCATGGATGACTACGGCTCAGATGCGGAACTCGCACAAGCCGCAGCGCGAGATCGCGAACTGGACTGGATCGAACTCTCCCGACAAGGCCCGTGGAACTACGAGTATGCGATGTGGGGCTTCTTGGACGCGATCAGCGCGCGATACTACCTCGCGGCATCACTCCTGCTCGATCTCGAAACAGGCCGCAGCGCACATCCTGATCTTCTTCTGACTTACGGCCCTCAGAAAGAGTCATGGTCACTACTTGATGATCACCAGCGGGCCGTCGTCGCAATGTACATGCGTTGGAAGCGTGACATCGCAGGCCTCGAGCAGAGCCGCATGGAACACCGCAACTGGACGCGCGCTCTGCAGGCTGGCTGGGACCAGTACCCGCCGCCCGACAGCAAATGACGCACTCCATGTAGCTCCGAGGCCCTCCCCGGCAACCAACCCCCGCATGAAACGCTGGCAACTCGTCGCCCTTCTCACTGTGTTGCTCATCGCCATGGCGTGGTTTCTCTACGCCCTCTACTTCGCGTGGCAATCCCACTACGACTACAAAAACATCCAAGCCAACGCCGACTTCTGGGGCCAGATCTTCTCCTCCGGCTTCGCCTTCGTCGGCAACGGCATCTTCTTCATCACCCTCGTCCAGCAGACCGAAGAGCTCCGCCTCATGCGGCAAGAGCACCGCGTCAGCCGCGAAGAGTCACGCAGCATGCGCCAGCTCGCCGAGCGCCAGGAACACCACCTGCGCCGCCAACTGCTCCTCGCCGAGAAAGCCGCTCGACTCCAGCAGTTCTTCCACCTGCGCGACATCCTGCGCGAACTCGACAGCGCGACCGACATTCCACCCGCCCAGCGCCACTCCCGCCGCCGAGGCCTCGTCACCCTCATCGCCAACATCCTCGACGCCGAACACTTCGAGCCCGACGAAGTCGCCGCCCTCCTCGCCATCGTCCGCGAAGAACCGACCTGACTCACCACACGCTCACGCCAAACTCCGCAGCAAAGGCGGCGTCATCGCATCGCCATTCCCCTTCCCCACCAGCGCATCGTTCTGCCGCAGCCGCGGCTCCCCATCGCGCCGCTTGTACACCAGCGTCACACCCGGACACCGCTGCGGCGGCTCATGCGTTCGCGGCGAAGGCAGCGTCACGCACTCAAACCGCGGATTCGCCATGAGTTGCCGCACCGCATGCCCCACGCCGTCAAAATACAAGCTGTCATGCAGCAAAATCGCCCCGCCCGGTCGCAGCAGCGGCTCAAATGCAATCAACTCGAAAATGATCGTCTCATACGCATGATCGCTGTCGAGCACCAGCAGATCAAACATCCCCGTCCCAAACACGCGCGCGTCACGCATGTTCACCGCATCAATGCTCGACGTATGCATCCATCGCACAAACTTCGCCACCTCATGCCCCTCCCACAGGTGCGGCATCATCGCACAATCCATCGAAACCACCTCGCGCGATAGCCCATCAATCGCCGTCATCTCCCGCAGCGCGAGCGCAATGCACGTCGTCGAATACCCCAGATGCGTCCCCGTCTCCAGCACCCGCCGCGGCCGCAGCAATCGCGTCAGCGCCCGCCACAACCGCCCCACTTCCACCTCCACACTCCCATACACCAGCGGCCCGCCGGCCACCTCGCGATAACCCCCCGTCGCAAAGTCATACGCCGCCTCGTGCGCGCGCAGCGCAGGCGGCTCATCCAGCAACAGACCGGCTCCAGCGTGTGTGTCATCAGCGGGCGTGGACATGAACCCACATTATGCAAATCGCGTCCGCACCGCGAACCCGCCTCGCGCGTTCACTCATCATCCCGAGGCCGCCC
>DATGWV010000160.1:0-9824 GCA_035299305.1 Phycisphaerales bacterium
TCGCTGGCGCCGTCGATCATGTTGATGTGTACGTGCTTCGTGCGCATTCTGATTGTGTTGGGCCTGCTGCGTCAGGCGATTGGTGCACAGAGCGTGCCGCCACCGCAGGTGATTACGGCCCTTGCATTGTTCATGACGCTGCTCGTCATGACGCCCACGCTTGATCGCATCAACAACGAAGCGATAAAGCCGTATCGCGATGGCGAGATACGTAACTACGACGATTTGTGGAACAAGGGCAAGCAACCTGTGCGAGATTTCATGTTCGCGCAGATCGAGGCGACAGGCAACTGGAGTAGCCTGTACATGGTGCTTGAGTATCGCGGTGTGGATGTTTCGCAGCCGGAAAAGCTGACGCGCAGCAGCGTGGACATGGTGAGTCTGGTGCCCGCGTACATGCTGAGCGAGCTCAAGACGGCGTTCATGATGGGCTTTCGCATCTATCTGCCGTTTCTCGTCATCGACATGGTGATCAGCACGATGCTGATTGCGATGGGCATGATGATGCTGCCTCCGGTTCTGATCAGTTTGCCGTTCAAATTGCTGCTTTTTGTGTTAGTTGACGGCTGGACGCTGATCGTGGGCGGCTTGCTGACGAGCTTCGCACAGCCGGCACTTGGCGAGCAGGCGATGTTGCTCGTGCCGACGAGTGACGCGATGCTTGCGTGTGCGCCGCAGGGCGTGCATGTGCTCGCAACCCTGAAGCAATGCGTGATGACGGGAGGCACGTATGTTTGACGACGCATCCGGCATCGAACTCGTGCGGCAGGCGCTCATCATCACATTGAAGATTGCCGCACCGATTCTGCTGGCGGGAATCATCGTGGGTCTGGTCATCAGCCTGCTGCAATCAGTCACGAGCATTCAAGATCAGACATTGAGCTTTGTGCCCAAGATCGTGGTGATGGTGCTGGCTGCGGTATTACTGATTCCGTGGATCGCGGTGCGACTGAGCGAGTACGCGGCGGAGCTGTTTCGGCTGTCGAACTAATTACGTGTGTACATGAGCGAGGTGACGCCCAATCTGCAGCCGCTCCTTGACCACGCGTTCGCGTGGACGCTTGTGCTATTTCGTGTCTCAGGTATCTTCTTGACGGCGCCGCTACTGACAAGCGTGACCATTCCGATGCGATTCAAGGCGCTGTTGGCTGCGATGTTTGCAGCTGCGGTGTATCCAGTCGCGGTGACGCATGCGGGCCCCGCGCCGACGACCGACGTGTTCGGTCTTGTGCCGCTGCTGGCGGGGGAACTGGTGATTGGCTTCATCATCGGCGCGATCGCGGGCTTGCCGCTGTTGATGCTGGAGCTTGCGGGCGTGCTGGCGGGAACCACGATGGGACTTGGGCTGGCGCGTGTCTACAGCCCGGAAATGGACAGCGACAGTGATCTTGTCGGACAGTTGCTGTTCTATATCGGCATGTCGATTTTCATCGCAGGCGGCGGCGTGAACCTGCTGTTTCGCGGCGTGGTTTCGAGCTTTTCGCACGTGCAGCTTGGCGCGTTCGTTCGCGTGGATCAGCCGTTTCAGTTGTTTCTCGGCACGCTGACGGCGGGGTTCGAGCTCGCACTGCGCGTGGCGGCTCCGGTTGTCGCAATCGTGTTTCTGATGATCATCGTGTTCGGTGTGGTCGGTAAGACGATGCCAGCGCTGAATGTCATGAGCATCGGCTTCGCGCTGCAGGCGCTTGCAGGCATCGCGATGCTGACGTGGGGCGTTTACGCGATTCGCGAGCCGGTTGGTGACGCCATCACGCATGCGACCCGCATGGCGACGGCGTGGCTTGCTGATGCGCCGCACCTTCTTCAGGAAGGCGCGCGATGATGTGTGATACGAGGCAGGTGACTCATGGCTGAAGACATGGGTGAAAAGTCTGAGTTGCCAACGCCCAAGCGGCTTGAAGAAGCGCGTGAGCGGGGCCAGATTGCGAAGAGTCAGGACCTTGCCGCGGCGATAGATCTGATCGCCGGCGTGATTCTCATCATCGTGCTCGGCGGCTTTCTGGTGCGTGGCTGGATGGAGATGATGCGGCGGGGGCTAAGTCAGGGCGAGTTGTATCTGAACGCGGGCGAGTTGATGCAGGTGTTGCGAGAAGTGACCTTGCAGAGCTTGATCGCGATTGTGCCGCTGCTGGCGGTCATGTTGCTGGTCGCGATCGTCGGGCACCTGGTGCAGTTTGGTCCGTTGTTTTCAACGAAGGCTCTCGAGCCGAAGTTTGATCGATTGAATCCCGTTCAAGGACTGCAAAATCTGTACGGTCGCAAAAACATGATCCGTGCGGGGATGAATATCGTCAAACTTGCGATCGTGTGCACGGTTGGGTATGCGTATCTCTCGCGGAGCGTGGCTGAAATCGCATTGCTGCCGGTCTTGGAACTGAAGGGCATGCTTGCGGTCGCGGGCGAGTTGATGTTGCACCTGGTGCTGTGGCTGCTGGCGTTGCTGCTTGCACTTGGGGTGATTGATTACATGTTTCAGAAGTGGCAGCACACGCAAGAACTGCGAATGACCAAGCAGGAAGTGCAGGACGAGCGGCGCAGCATGGATGGTGATCCGCAAATCAAGGGGCGGCGGCTCCGCATGATGCGGCAGATCGCGATGCAGCAGGTGAACAAGGCTGTGCCCAACGCGAACGTGGTTGTCACGAACCCCACGCACTTTTCTGTTGCGTTGCAGTATGACCAAGGCTCGATGGCGGCGCCGCGCGTGGTTGCAAAAGGCGTTGACCACATGGCGCTTCGCATTCGGCAAGTTGCGATGATTCACAAGGTGCCGATTGTCGAACGTCCGCCGCTCGCGCGTGCGTTGTATGCGGAAGTGGAAGTGGGGCAGGAAATCAGTGAGGAGCTCTATCAGGCGGTGGCTGAAGTGCTCGCGTACGTGTATCGCTTGGAGAAGGAAGCTGCGTAGGTCTTGATCGGGTTTGTTTGCAATGCCTCCCTCGCCGAAGAAATCTCCGCCTCGTCCTGTCGCACCGCCTGTCGCTGAGCCGGCGAAGGCTGTCAATCCCAACGTGCCGGCGTGGATGCGTGTGCTGAGTGAGTATCGCGGCTACATCGTGCCGATTGCGTTCATCGTGATGATGGCCGTGTTGCTGGTGCCGCTGCCATCGATTGTGATGGACGTGCTCATCTGTCTCAATATCGCCATCAGCGTGGTGGTGCTGCTCACGACGATTTACATGAAGGATCCGCTGGAATTCAGCGTTTTTCCTTCGCTGCTGCTTGCGACAACGCTCTTCCGGCTCGTGCTCAACGTCGCAAGCACGCGGCTGATTTTGACTGCGGATGCGTCGTCGGCTGAAGAAGCTGCGACGGTCGCCGGCCATGTCATCATGGCCTTCGGCAATTTCGTGGCGGGCAACTCGCTGTTTGTCGGCATTGTCATTTTTCTCATCATGGTGATCGTGCAGTTCTTGGTGATCACCAAGGGCGCGACGCGCATCAGTGAAGTCGCCGCGCGATTCACGTTGGACGCGATGCCCGGCAAGCAGATGGCCATCGACAGCGACTTGAATGCGGGTCATATCGATGAAGCCGAAGCACGTCGGCGACGCGAGAAGCTGGCGCAGGAAACTGACTTCTACGGCGCGATGGACGGCGCAAGCAAGTTCGTGCGCGGTGATGCGATTGCAGGATTGATCATCACGGTGATCAACGTGATCGGCGGATTCGCCGTGGGCATCATCATGCGCGGATGGGATGCGGGAAAGACCGCCGAGGTGTTCACAAAGCTGACCATCGGCGATGGTCTGTCATCGCAGATTCCCAGTTTCGTGATCGCTATCGCGAGCGCGCTCATCGTGACGCGTAGCGGCAGCAAGCAGCAACTGGGCAATGAACTGGCCGATCAGGTGACGAGTCAGCCCAAGGGGTTGTATATCACTGCCGGTTTCCTTGCACTCTTGACGCTGACACCCTTGCCCACCATTCCGCTGCTCATCATCGGCGGTGGGCTGGGGCTCATCGCATGGACGATGACCAAGGGCGAGAAGCAGGCTGCCGCAGTGAAGAAGGAAGCAGCGAAGCAAGCGTCGGCACCCGCAAAGCCCGAGCCGCCGCCGATTGAGAGTTTGCTCAAAGTGGACACGATGGAGCTCGAAGTCGGGTATGCGCTGGTTTCGCTGGTCGACACGGCACAGGGCGGCGATCTGCTGGATCGCATTACCAGTGTGCGGCGGCAGCTTGCCGTGGAGCTTGGCTTGGTGATGCCGCCCGTGCGCATTCGCGACAACATGCAACTGCCTGGGACGGAGTATCGCGTGAAGATTCGCGGCAACGCCGTGGCGGCGGGGTTCGTGCGTCCGGGCAAACTTCTGGCGATGGACGCGGGACTCGCGAGCGGGAAGATTGAAGGCGAGCGGACGAAGGAGCCTGCGTTCGGTTTGGATGCGTGGTGGATTGATCAAGCGACGCGAGCTCGCGCGGAGATGCTCAACTACACGGTCGTGGATGCGACGAGCGTGCTGGGGACGCACCTCACCGAGATCGTGCGCAAGCACGCTGATGAACTGCTGACGCGCGACGAAGTGAGCAACCTGCTGGAGCAACTCAAACAGAAGAGCCCGAAGATCATCGAAGAAACCGTGCCTGCGATCGTGAAGCCGGTTGAGTTGCAGAAGATTCTGCAGAACCTGCTGCGCGAGCGCGTGCCGATTCGCGATCTGGAAACGATTCTGGAAACGCTGAGCGAGTGGGGACCAAAAACCAAAGACCTTGAGGTGCTGACTGAGTATGTTCGCAACGCGCTGCGGCGCACGATCTGTCAGCAGTTCAGCAGTCCTGACGAGAACGGGGTTCGCAAAATCGTGTGCGTGACGCTCGATCCGGCGCTCGAAGACCTCATCAACTCGTTCATTGATCGCGGCCCTGCTGGCACGGCGGTGAACATGCCCAGCCGGGTTGCGCAGATGATCGCCAATCAAGTGGCTTCGGGGTTGCAGACTGTGACGTCACGCGGGTTGCCGCCTGTGGTCATCGCGAGCCCGCCGGTTCGCGCGGTGGTCAAGCAATTGCTTGAGCCGCATGTGCCGGGTGTCGCGGTGCTGGGGTATAACGAAGTGACGCAAGGTGTGGACGTTGAGAGTTCGGCGCTCATCATGACGCCGCCGGAATTGCTGGGCAAGCAAACCGCTGCCGCGTAAACGGCTAGACCCCAAGCCATCTGGTTGCTCGATTCACTTGCCCAGCATCTTCATGCCGCGTGTGACATATGGCACGCCGCTGATGACGGTGACAATGACAGTGCTCCACGCGATGACGTCGATCGCGATGCGGCCCCAGGTACCGGCGGTGACGTCGGAGATACCCAGTAGCACGAGAATCGCGGGAATCGCGCACGCCTGCACGATCATTTTGGCCTTGCCGCTCGTGCTGGCTGAGAAGTCCTTGCCTTCACCTTCGAGCATTGCGCGGATGCTCGTGACGAGCAATTCGCGGCCCAGCATGACCACGACCATCCATGGTGCGATGCCGGAAACTTGCAGGGCCTTGGGGCCGTCGACATCGAATGAAAAGTTTGGCCCGGCGAGCATGATGAACGCGCCGAGGACGAGGACTTTGTCGGCGAAGGGATCCATCACGCGGCCGAATTTGCTTACCACGTTCCAGCGTCGCGCGAGGGGGCCGTCGATCGCGTCGGTAAGCGCGGCCAAGCCGAAGAGTGCCGCCGCGACGAGATACGGCGTGACGGGGTGCGCGGGCGAGGTGACGAGTTTGCTGGTGGGATATCGCCAAACTGCGAGCAGGATGAAGAAGCCCAGTGCGATGATCAGGCGAATCACGGTCAACGCGTTGGGAATCCACCGGCGGTGATCGGTTGCGGCGAGTGACACCGTCGGCCCGGCAGGCGGGGCGGCATCGCTCGATGCGGCGGGAGATAGTTGCGGCTGAAATCGCTGCACGCGATGCATGATAGGTATCGCAGCGACTCGCGCGACCGCACGCAGCGCGACTTCGCGCAGCAATGCAGAAAAAGACAAGCCGGCAGGCTCCAACACCCACCGGCCCGTCCTCTGGAAGATTGCAGATGTCGATCAGTTGCCGCGCAGGTAGACGGGAGCGACAAGAAATTCCCAGTCGGGGTGCGCGTGTTGTTTCAGCTCTTCGGGGGGTTGTGGGAAGTTGGGGTCTTGTGACAGATCACGCCCGTTGTGCCAACGGCAATCTGGGTTGCCGGTCTTCATGAGGCCGATGAGTTCGACGTGTCCGTCGTAGAAGCCGTATGTGCCTTTGCCGGCGTGCCAATATCCGTAGCCGCCGGTTTCGTCGTTGCCGAAGTCAGCAGCGAGCAGGTCGTTGGCGACTCGAAGATCGGGGAACTCGAAGCGCGTTTCAACGACGAGAACCGTGTGGGTGGGACGCTGGATCGTTGCCTCGCTGCGGAGAGCATCACTGGGCGTGGCGTCTTTACGCCAGAGCAGATGGCCATTGAGGGCGTAGCTGCTGGCGATGTCGCCCGTGCAGGTTGTATCGTTGTCGATGCGGCCCAATTCGCTGACGGGATCACCTGGATGGTCGGGGCACGTCCACCCCTTGCCTTCGGGCAGGTAACCCGCTTCAGCGAACTTGCTGCGCCACGTGACGTGTTGGTTGCCGTTCACGCGAGTGCGATTTTCTGGCAGTTTTCCGCTGTTGCTTGTGCCGAACGTATTGATCGCGAGCGCGACTTGTCGCACGTTGTTCTGACAGACTGTCGTGCGGGCAGCCTTGCGGCTCTTGCCGAGCGCGGGGAGCAGAATGCCCAGCAGTACGGCGATGACAGCGATGACAACGAGCAGTTCGATGAGTGTGAATGCGCGACGCGACTCGTTCAGGCGCGAGGAGATGTTCGTGTGCTTCACTTGATCTCCTTCATGAAGGTCGCGATGCGAATCTTGTCCTCCGGCTTGGGCGTGAAGGTCGGCCACTCGTTGATCCTGGGAGAATCCGCTTCCCAGTACGCGACTTGGTACTTCTCATTCGCTGTCTTGCGCACGAGGAGCTTCATGCGTTTGCCGATGAGTGACTTGTTCACGTAATTGTCGACGCAGATTGCTTCGACCTTTGAGTAGCTGCTGTCCTCGGTCCATGCGATGATGCGAAAACGCTGCATGACCCAGCGCTCTTCGCCGCCGCAGAGCTCGATGGAGTCCTTCTGGAAGCGCAGACTCCACCAAATGGGAATTTGCGTCCAAGAGCCGCGGAGGGGATCGGCGGGGTCGACAGCGTTGGCGGCTTTGGGATCGCGGCGCCAAGCGAGATCGTCTTCGGGTCCGTTCTTCTCTCCCTCGGTTGTCATGCGGCCTCGCATGATGCCATCTTTGATGGTGTACGTCAGCGTTGAGACTTTGCCGGTGGGATCGGGTGAGCCGGGGTCTTGGAACATCGCGAACTTGGTGACTCGCAACGCCAGCTTGCCTTGCTTGCCGTCGGATGCGGGCGTTACGTCGAGATCAGTGAGCCGATCACCTTCGATGACTGCGCGTTCGCCTTTCTCGTTGGTGCCACCGAGGTAGATGACGCGCGTGGGATCGATCGTGATCTGGAACGTGTCAACAAATTCGTTGCCGAGCTTTTGTGCACTCATGGTGAACGGGTCGGACTCGCCCGTGGGCTTCGCCATGCTTTGGTAGGTCTCTTGCGTCTCGGTTTCTGTCGCAACTGCGGCGGCTGTGAGTGCAACGGGCACTTGCCGGGAGGCAGATGTATTGAGCGTCAGCACCGTCGCGGTGCCGCCGATTGCGAGCAGCGCGGCCGTGCCGATGAGTAGAGCCTTGCCGCTCAGGAAGCCGGCGCTTGTCGCGGTGGCACTTTTCCCGCTGATTGCGACATCGACCAGCGCGACTTTCGCGAGCGAACCTGCCAGCGCGGGCGAAGCGGTGGCGGACTTGGCGCCGACAGTCAAGACAGTGGCAAGCCCTGCAGCACCAGCGAGAGCGGGCGTGGTGGCCTTGAGTGAAGTGGCGAGTTGTTCGAGCGCGGCGTCGATGCGGCGCGACATCGTGCCGGGCGTCACGCCGGCTTCGCGAGCGAGGTCTTTCTGCGTGCGACCGACAAGAAAGTGGCCGATGATCGCGTCGCGATCGGCTTCTGGCAGTTTCGCGAGTGCGGCATCGAGCATGGGCTCGAGTTCTTTCCACGTGCGATGTTCGTCGCTGCCGTGGGCATCGGTCGTTGCGTCGCGTTCGATTCGTTCGCGGGTGGTCTTGCGACGCAGAAGGTCTGTCGCGGTGCCGATGGCACATGCATGCAGCCAAGCAGCAGCGTTACCGCGAATCGTTGCGGCGGCGCGAGCGAACTTGAGGAAGGTTTCCTGCGCCGCGTCTTCGGCATCAGCTTGCGAGCGTAGAACGCGCTTGCACGACGCGAAGACCATTGTCTGATATCGCTGCGTCAGTGCGCGGAAGGCAACAGGGTCGCCATGCGTCGCGAACCGTTGCAGTGCGACTGCGTCATCCATCAATTCGTCGAGTGCTGTTCCGGCGTGCATGGGCAACTGGCTCATGGGTCATACTCCTTCGCGAAGAAGTCGCACGCCGGGTCGGCGAGTTGCGCGAAGGCGAAAGGAAAATGTCGAAATGTCCGTGTGCGTTGCTTTGGAAAATCAACCGCGACGTTTCAAGTTGTCTGCATCCGACGTGTGTGCTTCTACGAGCGGAGCAACACGCCCAGCGCGTGCCCCAGCCACACCGCCAGCAGGCTCAACACGACGCTGAGCGCGACGTACGCGCATGCGCGACTGGGGTTGCCGGCATGCATCAATTCGAGAAAGTCGCGGCCGAAGGAAGAGAAGGTCGTGTAGCCGCCCAGTACGCCGACAAGCAAAAGAACTTTCCATTCCTCGCGACCGGTGGGCGACGACTGTGACCCAGACAAACTCCACCAGCCCATGAGCACGCCCATCGCGAGACAACCGGTGACGTTGACTGCAAGCGTGCCGATAGGGAACTGCTGAAACAGCGCGAGTCGCGAGGTGCTTGCGTGGATCGCGGCGCCCGCGATGAATCGCGCCACGCCGCCCACGCCCGCACCGACAAAGACCAGACCACAGTTCGTCGCCGAGATCGCACTCATATCTACTTGTACGTCGTACGGATCTGGCAGACCGTCGGCGTGACGTTTCGGGCGTCAGTTGAACCCCCCCGGTGCCCCCTCTATCCTGTCCCCTCTCCGAACCCCGCCGTTGGGGTTCGGGTTGGTGTCGTTGTCTTCACGGCCTCTCGCGGGTGAGTGATATCGGTCTGCGTCCGCCGCAGCCGTGCCTGACCTTGAGATGCTGATGCAGTTGTCGCCCTTTTGCTTCGAATGAGCCGATTCGGCTTGGTCGAGGCCTTCGCAGGAAGCTCCCCCGCATGGGCATTGCACAATTCATCAATCCGTACGTCCTCTACGCCCTGCTGGTTCTGGGCGCGGCGGGCGTTTGCCTCGCCATGCCGCGACGCGGCACCACGCCTCAGATCATCGGGGCGTTGCTTGCTGCGGCGGCGTTTGGCCTCATCCTTCTCTTTATGGGTTTGAAGGCCGCAGGCGGCCCCGGCGGACCGGCGAGCAACCTGCCGAACATCTACTTCTATATCTTCTCGCTCGTTGCGCTAGGTGGCGCGCTGCGTGTCATCACGCATCCCAAGCCGGTGTACGCGGCGTTGTACTTCATCATGACGGTCATCGCCTCGGCGGGGCTGTTCCTGATTCTGTCGGCCGAGTTCATGGCCTTCGCGCTGGTTATCGTGTACGCCGGGGCGATTCTCATCACGTACCTCTTCGTCATCATGCTGGCGACGCAGGCTCCCGAAGAAGGTCAGGATGAAGTGCTTGCGGAGTACGACATCTCGGCTCGCGAGCCGATC
>DATGWV010000161.1:0-5595 GCA_035299305.1 Phycisphaerales bacterium
ATCACTGCGGCACTCTTGGGCGAGAACTTCTTGCTGTTGCTTTCCATGAGACGACTCCTCTTTCTACTCTGCTCTCAACAGAGTCTGTTACGGCTTTTCGCCGATGTCAGCCAAGCACATGCTCTCTGACACGTTCATATCTTCTTCGCTCGTCTTTGTCGCACCATGAACGGTGGATGAATCCGCACTCATTCTGAACATTCACACCCCGACGAAAACACCCCGCGCAGGCCCGTGTGGAGAGGCTTGCGCGGGGTGGTGTGTGGAGCTTGTTTCCGACTTACCGATTCGCGATCGGCCGCTGCTTGAACATGGAATCGATCTTCCACGCGTTGTTCAAGTCCGCCAGGTTCGACGGCGCAGCCGGTGCATTGACAATCATGCTCTTGTCCGCGTCAACATACACCAAGTCATCGCTCGACGGACTGGCGACGCTCAGCGGAATGAGCCGCAGCGTGTCCGCCGCACCCATGAAGTTCTCATTCGGATCAATCACGAGTGCAAGCACGCGGTTGCTGTTGTGGTCGATCACCAGATTCTCAACTTCGCCCGAGCTTTCCTCGCGGCACTTCACATCATCGCCCGACAAGCTGGTCGCGAGCAGCATGCGCCGCTGCACCGACATCGCATTGTCCGTGTCGCCGTTCTTGAACCACACCGGAGCAAGCGCGTCGCCGTCCCGCAACACGATGGACTTGCCGCCATCGATACGCATCCGGCTGGCAACCCACTGTTCGCCCTCGTCGCCGCCGCTCGTTTCAAGCGGAACCACCGTCAGCTCCACCTTCTGTCCGCGAACCGGCAACACTCGCTCGTCCGCCAGATACCACGTGGGACCGAGCACAACCGTCCGCACATTGCCGTCCTCTTCGCGAATCGTCGCGATGGTGCGGTACGTGCTTCCTTCGCCGCGAACGCGATCCAAGCTGTCAATCGTGCCACGCACGTCCAGCCGGTCCGTCGACTTGATCTTCTCGGGGTGATACGTCGGCATGTCGCTGTTGATCTGCTTCTTTGACTCAGCCGCGAAGCGGTTCCACCACGCCGACACCGTCGGCGAGTTGCCGGCCTTCGTGTCGAACGCGTCGTCGTCAAACTCCATGCGAGCCTTCATGGCATCCTTCGTCAGCGACGTGCGCATCTGGATCTTGCCGTCGTCATCAACGACTGCGGTCAACTCGCCCGGAGCGACCACCCGGTCGTCCGACACGACATAGCCCGCGATGTCACCCGAGTGCCGGTCAAAGATCACATCCTTGATCTCAAACACGGTCGAGTTGTCCGCACCTTTCACGTTCGTGCCTTTGAGCTGGTTGAAGTACGACAGCTTCAACGCGCCCGCCTGCTGGTTCTTGTCCCGGCGATTCATGTTGCTGCGATCATCCTGCCGCTGATCGCGCTGCTCCTGCTGCTGCCGAGGCTGCTGTTCGTTCTGCCCGCGCTGCTGAGCTGAAACAACTGAGCCGCAGCAAGCAACGAGCATCATCGCTGCGATACCGGTCTTGAACTTGTTCATGTGTGTAACTCCTTCGTGTGTGATGTGCCTTATCAACTGCGTTCGCTCCAGACCATCCCGACGGACACCTGTTCGTCGCCTGATATCCGAGTCGCGGGCACACTTCTGCTGACCATCGCTTTGTGAGGCGGCAACCGGAAGCAGGGATAAAGTGAACGTGAGTTCCGATTCATCGCCGCTTGATGCACGCTCGGCATCCGGACCCATGATGATGCCGTATTGGTTATGGTCGGTTCCCGAGGAGACAGATATGCGCGCGTTGGTGATCGAAGACAATCCCAAGATGGCTGAGGCGATTCAACGCGGCTTGCGCGAGAACGGTTATGCAGTGGACGTCAGCCACACCGGCTTCGAAGGCGAAGACATGGCCGCCGTCGGCAACTATGACATCATCATCCTGGACCTCATGCTGCCAGACCGCGACGGCGTTGAAGTCTGTCGTAATCTGCGTCGCCGCTGCGTCAAGTCGGCGGTGCTCATGCTCACCGCGCTTTCAAGCACGCACGACAAAGTCGCCGGCCTCGATGCCGGTGCCGACGACTATCTGCCTAAGCCCTTCGAGTTCGAAGAGCTTCTCGCTCGCATCCGCGCCCTGCTGCGCCGCGGCGAAGCCAGCGAAGGTCGTTTCCTCGAGTGCGACGGCCTCAAGCTCGACCTCTACACACGCCAAGTCGACCGCAAGGGCAAGAAGGTCGAACTCTCCAACAAGGAGTTCGCGCTCCTCGAGTACTTCATGCGCAATCCCAACCGCGTGCTGAGCCGCTCGCAGATCGCTGAAAAGGTGTGGGACATGAACTTCGACCACAGCAGCAACGTGATCGACGTCTACGTCTCGGGCCTCCGCAAGAAAGTTGACCGCGGCTACGACCGCGAACTCATTCACACGCTGAAGGGCGCGGGCTACCGCTTCGGCGTGCTCGACTGAGCGCGTAACAACAACTACACGAGTGAAAGAAGCCCGGTCATGCGCAGTCTGCGAATCCGAATCAGTGTGTGGGTCCTCGCGCTCTTCGTCAGCGTGCAGTTGGCAACTGGCTTCATCTTTTGGCTCTATCAGCGTTCATCGTTGCGAGAGATGTTCGACACCGCTCTGACGCGTCGCGCCACATCGATCGCCCCTGAGATTGCCAAGTCCCTCCCCAACCTGACCCAGGACGAGCTCGACTTCGCCGTCATGCGTGCCAGCCAGCGTGTGCAGTTCTCCGCATTCCGCGTCGCGCTCGTAGGTCCTCACGGCGAGCTCGCGAGCCCTTCACCACTTGAATGGCCCTCAGTTGCTTTCGATGCGGCTCGTGAGGCCCAAGCCAAGAACGAGCCCGTCATTACGCAAATGGCCGTGGACTGGTTCCGCGAACCCGATGACCAGCGCTCCGCCAGCAGCATGATCGCCGTGCCCATCAAAGCAAGCACGGGCGAACCGTGGACGTTGCTCTTTGCCCGCAGCGACAAACTGCTGCTCGATCAACAGCGTCTGCTCGCTCGCGCCATGCTCATCTCCGGCATGCTGGGCCTCTTGGCAACCGTCATCAGCGCGTGGTACGTCGCAGGCGTCGCGGTGCAACCGCTCAAAGCCGCACGCCGCATCGCCAACCAGCTCACTCCGCAGACGCTCGCGACCGGCATCCGCGATGACTCAGCCCCGCGCGAAATTCAACAACTTGCCGCCGCGCTCGACGATGCACGCTCGCGCATGCACCAGGCCTTCGAAGCGCAAGAGCGTTTCCTTTCCAACATCTCGCACGAGATCAAGACGCCAATCGCCACGCTCCTCGTCGAGTCGCAAACCCTCGACCGCAACGACCTGCCCAAACCCGCCATGCAGTTCGTTCGCAGCGTCGAAGAGGAAATGCGAAAGCTCGGCAAGCTCGTCGAGAGCTTCCTCACGCTCACTCGCGTCAAAGACGGCAAAGGTCTCGCCCGCGCCGAACTCGTTCCGATCAACGAACTCGTGCTCGATAGCGTTTCGCACTGCTCGGCGATGGCCCGTCAGTACGCCGTCAAACTCAAGCCGGAACTCGCTACCCACGACGACCACGTCGATGCCGCCATCTCAGGCGACCCCGAGTTGCTGCGCACCATGCTCGACAACCTGGTTCGCAACGCTATCCGCTTCACGCCCGAAAGCGGAACCGTCACGATTATCAGCAGCGTCCGTGACAACCTCGCACTCCTCGAAGTCCGCGACGAGGGGACAGGTCTCCCGCCGCAGATGCTCAAGAACGCCTTCGACCGTTTCGTGCAGGCCCCCGAAGAGCAAAAGCAAGGCCGCGGCCACGGCTTGGGACTGACCATCGCGCAAGCCGTCGCGGAATTGCACCAAGGCAAAATCGAAGTGCGCAATCTCGAAGAGCGTGGTGCATGTTTCACGGTGCGACTGCCGCTGCGCCCTGCTGCCGAACCAACGACAACTTCTGAGTCGTCTCAAGATCGCATGCAGTAGCATCAGGTCGGGTAATTGTCTTCCATCATGCGCGACTGCCCGAACGGCACCAAGCCGAACAGACCAATCATCGAGCGAGGCTGCCCAGCGGCCGCCGGCTCGGGCGAAACCGTCATCCGCAAATCCCACTCGCCACGATGATGCTGCAATGCAAACCGCAAGTGCATGCTCGAACCCGATCGCCACGCCGTATCGGAATGTCTCTTGAGCGCCGCGACCTGTTCAGGCCCAAGCAAATCAAGCCACGACAGCTCGTTGCTATACCCGTCAACGTCCACCGCCTTCAGCAGCGGCAGATACCCAATCTCCCACAGAATGGCGTTCGAGTCAATGTCCCAGCACACCCCCACCGCTCGCGCCGATACATTCGCATCGCGCATGCGCCGTTCCTTCACGGCCAGCTGCGCCGCACGCTGCTCCAACTGCTCACGCGCCATCGTGAGGCTTGTCTCCGCCTCTCGCGATTTGTCCAACTGCTTAGTCAGTTCACGATTCTCCCGCGTCAGGCTGGGAATCGTGAGCGCAATGGGAATAACGCGAATCAACGCAATCACTGTGGTGACCGAGACAAGTGCCGTGATCGCCTTCAGCACCCCTGTCACGCGATACGCCGGCCACCAAAATATCGCTGCTTCAAATCCGTGCGCAATACCACACGACAGAATGAAAGCGAAAAAAAGCCAGACGATTCTGGGAAACTCAAAGTCTTTGCGGCGTCGAACAAAAACCAGCAGTGCGAGCGGAATGGCGATGTACGCCGCGCAGATCGTCGCGTCGCTGACGATGTGCAACCACCCCTCGGCCGCCCCCCAGTTCCCACACGTCCAACGGGGTGGAAAGTCTGATGTATCGAAAAGTTTCGACCAAAACGCCATGCGATCTCCGCAAAGGTAACCCCCGGTCACACGAGTGGCATGATAACCGATCGCTTCGCGCGGTGAGCGAAGATGAGTGAAATTTCATTGCTAACTCACGTACTCATCATCGCGCAAGGGTACAAACTGACAGCGCAATTCAGATTGACGAGTCCCCAATATAAATGTTGACTGTTTCATTTGTTCTTCAGAGAACCCTCACCTCCAGCGGCGATAGTCCCAGTGCCATGAAACGCATTGATTCCAAACCCCTCCTCTGGCTCGCGATCGCTTCGATCGGCTTCGCGATCGCCATCGGAGCAAAAGTGAATGCCGTGCAAGCGGGCACACTCGTCGACACAGCACTCTTCGTCGGCACAGCCATCTTTGTCGTCGCGCTCGTCGCCTTCTGGCGCAGCCGCCTCGACAACATCCGCTCCGACTGAGCCCTTAGCGGTGTGCCCAGCGCGACCGATCGCCGTCAACCTCGGCATCCGTCCACGCAAAGCGCCGACGCTGCCGCAGTTCCGCCGCGACGTGGCTCGCAAGTTGCTCAAGCTGTTCATCAGACGTGATCACATCCGTGTCGATCACCGCCCGAACATCTCGAGCCACGCCGCCTCGAACGCTGAACGAGTAAACAAGACCAAGATCGCGACCACTCCACGTCAGCGGCTCGGCAGGAATCGGCTGTTTCGTAACAGCATCGGGCACCAGCGGAACTTTGACCCCGCTCGCCAGCCCCATGTTGGCATCAACCACCAGCGAATCCGTCCCACTCCACC
>DATGWV010000162.1:0-2161 GCA_035299305.1 Phycisphaerales bacterium
GGGTGGGGGGGCGAAGTGCAACTTTGGAAATGCAGTGCGCGGGGTAGATGTGCAGTGAGCGGTGCGGGCGCGCAGCAGATGGGCGGGTGATGTAGTGGGCCGGGTGCACATGCAGTTAAACGCGTGAGCGCGTGGCAGGCACTCGACATGCACGGGCGGCGGTTACGATGCACGGTCATTCTCGGAGGGGACCGGTTGTGGCAAAGCGGGCGAGCGAATCAACTTCGATGTCGATGCGATCACGCAGTGTGACCAAACTGCGATGGATCGTTGCACTGTGCGTCATTGCCTTGGTGGCGGTGTGGGGGCTGTACGCGGTGTCGAGAAACGTGTTTGTTGTCCTGCACTCTGGCGGATACGTCGTCCGCATCAGCCATGGTTACATCTACGTTGACACGTACACCACTACGGACGAGAACTTTCCGCCAGCGTCTTGGCCGATGCAAGGCATTGTGTACGCGGATTGGTTGGATGCGTACGGCCAACTTCCGGAAGCAGAACAATTTCAGATCGCGGTGGGGCCGGGTTCTTCGCACGGCCAAATTTTCCGCGCGTTTTCGTTGTTCCCCATGACGCTGTGGCTGAGCGCGGGCATCATCGCCCTCACGGTGTGGCGAGCGTGGCTGCACTGGCGGCGGGTTCGTGCGGCGCGACATCTGCTGTGCGAGCGGTGTGGATACTCGCTGGCTGGACTGACGGGCCCCACGTGTCCCGAGTGCGGGGCTAGCGGCGCGTTGAAGACCTGAACAGACTCGACGGGCCCATCGCCCCAAGGGGACCGTGAGATTTCCCCCGCGCGTTTCCACTTCGTGCATTCGTGCCTGCCTCCCTGTCTTTCCTGCGGTACTCCGTCTCTTCGGTACTGCGGTACTTCCTTCCCGCGTTCCCCCGCCATATTCCCGGACGCAATGGTGGATAAAAAACGCCTGAACTGGGCAATACGTCGTGGGGTGCGTCGTTGGACGCTGCATTGCTCGCGCATGCGCGAGAACACACATCGGGTGTGGATTCGACGCATGGGTCCAAGTCGCTGGGGTCTTCGTATGTTCACCGCTCGCTCTGGTTGTGTGCTTGCCGCATCCCTCGCCTCTGCCTTTGTCGCGAGCAGCGCACATGCGCAGTTCAATGTCATCAGCCGCTCGGGCTCACTCAACGCGAATGCCTTTGCGCTGGGCTTCTTTCCCGGCTATGTCTGCTGCAACACCAATCCGCTGGAGGTGGCATCGAGCACGGGCCTTGACTCTGCCGATGATCTGTCGCTGGGGCGGCCGCTCTTCTTTGGCCCTGACGGGTTTGGCCGCGTGTATGAAGGCAGTTACACGGGCCAGCTTGATCAGAACTTCACGCCCGAGCGCATCGGCACGCGCATGCGCATGACGACGTATGCCACCGCGCTGAGTCTGGGCAGTCCTGAGGCCAACGCCGCGGATGCGTCCATCGCCGGTGAACAGACCGTGCGTTTTTCGCTGGCGCAGGCAACCACTGTCAACGTGCAGGTGCGCTACGCGGGCACGCCCGGCCCCGGCGGCGATGGCCGCGACCGCATCGTCTTCCGCGTCGTGGAACTCATCGGCGAGACGCCCGTCTTCTCGCTGCTGGATCTCGCGCTGATTCCCGGCATCGCGGGCCCGGATCGTCAGGTGGGCACGTACTCCGCCACGCTCAATCTGCAGGCGGGCGTCAATTACATCGTCTACAGCGCGGCCGAGAGCCGCGACTCGGACGCGACCACGCCCGGCGCGCCGTCGCTCGAAGCTCTTGTCATCTACAGCCTGTCGCTGCCCAATCTGTGCGATGACATCGACTTCAACAACAACGGTGTCTTCCCCGAGGATCAGGATGTCATCGACTTCTTCGCGGTGCTGGCGGGCAGCGAGTGCACCGGCTGCAGCGATATCGATTTCAATAACAACGGCGTCTTCCCGGAAGATCAGGACATCATCGATTTCTTCAACGTGCTCGCGGGCGGGACGTGCTCGTGATGGTGCGACGAGTGTGTCACGCGCCGCATTGGGCAGTGAAACTGCGTGGCTGATGATGGCGTGGTGCGATGATACGTGCTGCACGTGACGCATGATGGCGTCGTGGGATGACGCTTGGCGTTTGTGTATCGCCTGATGCCGGGAAGGGCTGGCCGCCCTTCCCCGGCACCCCATCCCGC
>DATGWV010000163.1:0-7936 GCA_035299305.1 Phycisphaerales bacterium
GTCAGCCGCGTCGCCGACGCGACGCCCGCCACGCCGCGCACCCGCTCCACCGCCGTCTGCGGCATGTTGATCGCCTGCGTCGCCGACTGACACGCCGGATCCATCACCCACACATCAACGCCCGGGTTGTCCGCCACCAGCCCGTACGTGCGCGACAGCATCCCCGCGAACATCGAGACGAGCATTGTCATCAGAAACGTCGTGACGGCGATGCCAAAGAGCACGCCAAAGCACTTGCTGCGATCTCCCAGCAGCATGCGAATCGCCAGGCGAATCATGCCCGCCCCCGCTTCCGCATCGCATGAGTCGTCATGTTGTGCACGCCCCCGATGATGAAATCCGTCAGTCGCTCCGCCAACTGATCAAGCCCGCTTTCATCATCCGGCACCTCAATCCCCATATTCCGAAGTGCCGGCCCGCCGTGCACGAAGTTCGAACACAAGCTGAAAATGAAGACAAAGGCATGCTCACGGACATCCGCGTCAATCGGGTCGGTGTAGAGCTGATCAATCAGCGAGAACAGATTCGCACGCACGGGATCGCCCATCTCCGCAACGAGCTGCCGCGCCGTCCGATCCTTGATCGCCAGCGCCCGAAGCATGAGCTGCTGGCCTTCGCTCCCCACGTGCTTTCCGCGCCTCGCCGTGCGCAGCACCCACAGAACAAACTGCTTGAGCGCCTCACGTGGCTCGTTGGTCACCGGCACCACCGGATGCGCCCCGTTCTCCAGCATCGTCGCCGCCACTTCCCGCATCACCGCGGCCACGAGCCCTGCCTTGTCGCCGAAGTAGTACCGAATCGACGCCACGTTGCTCCGCGAAGCCGCCGCGATCTGTCGTGTCGTCGTCTCCGCAAACCCCTGCCGCGCAAATAGCGTGCGAGCCGCACGCAAAATCCTCAATCGCCGCTTGTCACCCGCGCCTTTCGGAGCCGCGGTTCCAGCGCCCTTCGCCCGAATTCTCGGCAGTGCCCCGCTCGTGGCTCGCGTTCGCCTAGAAGGTAATCGCATGATTACATTCTACGCTGTCTGGCTCATTCATGTTAATCGCACGATTACATTTTCCTCTGGTTATGGTCCCTGGTCGTGGCGTCTTAACAATCCAGCCCCGCCTCCCGCCAACAATCCGCTATGTCCAGTTCGCAACCGACTCCGCCCGCCGCTCAGTTGCTTGAACCCAAAGCCGTTCTCGCGTCGCTGGGAAGCCTCGCCGCCAACCCCTCCGCGCTCACCGGCCAGCGTCTCGCCGTCATTGACATAGGCAGCAACTCCATTCGCCTCCTCGTCGTCGAACTTCTCGACAGCACCCTCTGGAAGGTGCTCCACGAAGAACGCGCCATGACCCGCCTCGCGCATGGACTTTCCGAAACCGGCGCCATCGCGCCCGACTCCCTCGCTCGCAGCATTGAAGCTGTCGTCCGATTTAAATCCCTCGCCGACAAGCATGGTGCCACCGCCCGCGCCTTCGCGACCGCTGCCGTCCGCGACGCCAGTAATCGCGCCGACTTTACCAGCCTCGTCAAAGACCGCACAGGCATGACTGTCGAAGTCATCTCAGGTCTCGACGAAGGCAAACACACCTACCGCGCCGTCGCCCGCTCGCTCGACCTCTCTCACGGCCTCTGCGCCGTCGTCGACATCGGCGGCGGCTCCATGGAAGTCGTCTTTAGCATCGACGGCGTCATCACCGAAAGCACAACCATGCCGCTCGGCGCCGTGCGACTCACCGAAGCCTTCGGTGGCCCCGAACTCGCCGCCGCCGACAACTTCAGCAAGATGAAGCGCCACGTCAAACGCACCATCGCCCACACCGTGCGCGAACACGCAACGCCCCCCGCCATGCTCGTCGGTTGTGGCGGCACCTTCAACACACTCGCCACTCTCGCCGCCGCCTCTCGAGGCGTCGTGCTCTCTCGCAACAGCCCCGCTCTCCGTGATCTTGCCCCGATCTCGCGCGAGCAGTTGGTCGCCCTCATCGATCAACTCCGCGCTGTCCCCCTCGCCGAGCGTCTCCGCACGCCTGGCCTCCCCAGTGACCGCGCCGACATCATCATCGCCGGCCTTCTCGCCGTCGAACGCCTCATGAAGCACACCGGCGCAACCCGCATCCACTGCTTCTCGGGCGGCGTGCGCGAAGGCCTGCTGCTGCGCATGATCCGCGACATCAGCACCGACGCCCAGCCCGCGTCCGATGCCGCAACGCTGCTGCGCGAAGTACGTGCTTTCGCTTCCCAAGCCCGCTACGAACGCGCCCACAGCGAACACGTCGCGACGCTTGCGTTGTCGCTCTACGACCAGTTCCTCGCGCAAAGCGATCTCATCCCGAAGCTCGGTACCGAGCCCATGGAACGCGAACTCCTCGGCTGCGCCGCCGTGCTGCACGACGTTGGCATCCTCGTCGATTACGACAAGCACCACAAGCACAGCGCGACGATGATTCGCCACGCGGAGTTCACCTCACTCACGCCACGCCATCAAGAACTCGTCGCACAAATCGCTCGCTATCACCGCAAAGCCATGCCCGACGCGAAACACGCCGCCTTCGCCGTATTGCCCGCACGCGATCAGCAGGTCATCTCTCGCCTGGCTGCCATCCTGCGCGTCGCCGACGGCCTCGATCGCACGCACGGCCAAATCGTGACGCAAGCCGCCGTGCGTTTCACCCGCGGCGCCGTCCGCATCGAGGCACACGCAACGATCGACGCCAGCGACGAACTCCGCGCCGCAACCAAGAAGTCGGACCTGCTCGCACGCGTCATACGCATGCCCGTCGAAATCGTCGCCCTGCCCGCTTCGGCGTCGTAACGCTCTAAGCCAGCAACGCCCTCGTGCTCACTTCGCGATAATCCGCCCGCCACTCGCCGCTTGCACCAGCGTCACCGTGCACTCGCGCGAAAACTTCGCGCGGTACATATCCCGCAGCGTCCGCGACACGTTCGCAACCGCATCGGGTTTGCACAACACAATCGCGCACCCGCCAAACCCGCCCCCCACCATTCGCGCCCCAAACACACCTTCCATACCAATCGCCGTCGCGACAATCGCATCCAGCTCCGCACAACTCACGCGGTACAAATCTCGCAGCGAATCGTGACTTCGCGTCACAAGCTGGCCCAAGCCTCGCAAATCATTCCGCTTGAGCGCGTCCGCCGCAGCGTGCACGCGCGTGTTCTCCTCCATCACGTGTGTCGCGATGTTGAACTGATCCTCCGTCATCTCGGCACGGCGATTCTCCACGCTCGCCAAGTCAACATCGCTCAAATACAGCGCCCCCAGCATCGTCTCAAGCTGTTTGCACGCCTCCACGCGCGACGCATACTCCCCCGCCGCCAGCGCATGCTTCACATGACTGTTCACCACCAGCACCGCAAGCTGATCATCCGCCGGCATGGGCACATGCACCGGCTTGTACGGCTCGCGACACCGCATCATCATCGCCGCATGATCCTGCGCCAAAACCGCCACCGCCTGATCCATGATCCCGCACGGCACACCCGCAAAGCTCTGCTCCGCGTCGCGACACGCCTTCACGATGTCCCACGGTGCCAGCTCAACCGCTGCCGCCGCCTGCACCCACATCGCCAGCGCGACTTCAATCGCCGCGCTGCTCGACAGTCCGCCACCCAGCGGCACATCACTCGCAATCACCATGTCAACATTCGTTAGCGCTGCACCGCCCGCCTTCGTCGTGAGCTCGCGCGTGCGATCAATCGCACCCGCGACATAACTCTTCCAACTGCCGCGCGAAAACCCACTGGGCGGCTTGCCGCCTACCAGCGGATACAGGTTCTTGCGAACGTCCACCAGCCACAACTCGCCCGCGGGAGTGTCCGCGTCACTCGTGCCCGCATCCGCAGCAAAGATGCGACTCATCCCCTCAATCTCACCCGGCGCAGCGATGACATAACACTCGCGATCAATCGCAAATGGCAGCACAAACCCGCCCGAGTAATCCGTGTGCTCGCCAATCAGGTTCACGCGCCCCGGAGCCGCCGTGATCCACTTCGGCTTGCGACCAAACTGCTGCACAAACGCAGCCACGCCCCGCCGCAGCGCAGGCCCATGACCGCGCGGCTTCGCACTCGCAGCCTGCGCAGCGTTGCCGACATCGGGAGCGTCCACTTCCGGTCCCATCATCACTCCACATCGCATCGCAGCCCGCCCGCGGCGTGACTCACGCTCCGCGGCTGGCCCACACATGCAACACCATCGCCAGGAAGACGACCAGAATCAACGCGAAGTGCACGCACGCCACCCGAAACGCGCGTTTGGGCGTCCATCTCATCAGCAAGATGAGCACACACAGATACGACGCAATGCCCAATAACGGCTCCTCGAGCTTCACGTCAAGTCCGAGTTGCATGTTGAAGAACAACCACGCCGACGCCACCGCCACGCTCATCCGGGCCAGCACATCGCGCCACGACCCCAGCGGCCGAGCCTCAATCTTCGCCCAGCACCATGCCGCAACCAGCCCCGTCCCCGCATGCAGCGCCGTGTTATACACGGTCGAAACTACGACCGCAAGTTCCGACTGTTTCGCATCCGTCACATTCGCCGCGCCGATCCACGCCGCCGCCACCGTCAGCACGCCCGCCAGCCCGAAGTAAAAGTTGCTGTTCGTCAACCTCGCATCAAGCAGCGGCTGGTTCGCAGCAGAAACCTCCGCGTCCTCGTCATCTTCATCATCATGAACCGACGTCCGCCGCTCCATCGCCTCGCGCTCAAGCTGCTTCTCCAGTTCAATCGCCCGCTTCACCGCATCACTCTTGGGAGGCGGCACGATCGGCGTCGCCGGCGCAGGCTCAAGCTCATACGCCGGCTTGTCGGCGTCGGTCGATGCGATCTCATCAGGCTTGGGAGACTCATCAGGCATGGAAACTTCACTCGGCGAACCTTGCTGCGATGTCTATATCGGTCGCAACAGCGCTGAAATGCAAGAAACGCTCGCACTGCAGCACGCGTCAAGTCCTCTGTTCATCGCTTACCACGAACAAACCAGTCCATCAACTCATGCCCCTCGCGCAGTGAAATCCCACTCGCCCCCGCCGCCGCCTCTGTGAACTCTCGTTGCGCCGTCGCCGCGATTCCCGTCCCCGCCAGCAGAAATGGCACAGGCGTCGCATCGTGCTTCCGCGTGCTGCACAACGTGTAATGGTCTGGCATCATCAACACGCGATGCTCGCCCCGCCGCTCAAGCTCGCGCATGACAGGCCCCACGATGTGCAAATCAATCGCTTCCAACGCCGCAACCTTCGTCGCAACATCCCCCTGATGGCTCGCCTCATCCGGGCTCTCCACATGGCAGCACACCACGTCATACTTCTCGAGGGCCGCGATCGTCGCTCGCCCCTGCGCGGCATAATCCGTGTCGTGATAGCTCGTCAGTCCCGCGACCTCCAGCCGATCCCACCCGATGTACGCCGCAATCCCGCGCAGCAGATCAACGCTCGTGATCATGCACCCCTGCAGCCCAAATCGCGACTGAAAACTCGGCACACTGGGCTTGGTGCCCTGCCCCCAAATCCACGCCATCGTCGCCATGCGCTTCCCCGCCGCCTTGCGAGCCACATTCACGCGATGCCTCGGCAGAAACTCACCTGACAACAACATGATCCGCCGCAGCTTCTCCGCCGCGCCGTCACCCTGCGGCAAATGCTCGCGCCACGGCTCACCCGGCACAGCATGAGGCGGCGTCGTGCGCACCTGCGCATAACTCACGCCCGATGAATCCACCATGATGTTGCGATAGCTCACCCCCGGATGCAGCGCCAGCCCCGCAAGCAGCGCCGGCTCCTTCTGCGTGAGAAACGCGAGCAGATCGCGCAGCAGCTCCCGCGCCTCCCCATCCGTGATCGCTCCCGCCGAGTGATCCAGCATCTTCCCCGCATCGCCCCCTTCCAACCCCGTCGTCACGAAGTTGAGCCGGAAAATCCAGTCGCGCGTGGACAGATCAAGCCCCAGCGCAGCCGCTTCCAGCGGCGCACGCCCCGTGTGATACTTCCGCGGGTCATACCCCAGCAGGCTCATGCTGCACACATCACTGCCCGCCTCAAATCCGGGCGGCGTAGTATGCGCCACGCCCAGCGCAGCCCGACTTGCCAGCGCACACGTATGTGGCTGCCTCGCCGCCTGCATCGGTGTACGCCCCTGCAAACTCGCATGCGGCAGGTCCCCGCCGCCGTCTGGAATGATGATGACCAGCTTCATGCACGCAGGATAGTGCCTCGCGCACATCTCCGTCACTCATGCACACTCGCGCTGGCCCCTCACGTGCTCATGCCTGCTTATCCCGCGCCCGCGACTGCATGATCTCGTGCAGTTCCTTCGTCAATTCCATGATCCGCGCATCGCTCGTATCCAGCGTGCTCGTGCGATGCTTCTCCGCCTCCTGCACTTCCTGATAGTTGTTCAGCACCGCACCCACGATCAGATTGATCAGCAGGAACGTGCTCACCACGATCCAGCTCACGTGATAGAAAGTGTTCTTCCACTGCCACGCCTGCCCCTCCGCGCTGTACCGCAAGTCGCTCCAGTTGTCCCCCGTCAACACGCGAAACAGCGTGAACAGGCTCTCGTGCAGCGTGCCGTACTCCTTGGGCATGTACTGTCCAAACAGCTTGACGCCGATCACGCCGTAGATAAACAGAATGATCGCCGCCAGCAGCGTGATGTACTTCATGCTCACCACGCTCTTCACAAGCACAGTCACGATCAACCGCAGTTCCGGCACGCTGCGCACCAGCCGAAACACCCGCAGCACGCGAATCACCCGCACCAGCGCTGTCATCGTCGGATCAGCCGCTGGCAGAAAACTCCCCATCACCACCACGATGTCAAAAATGTTCCACCCGTCCTTGAAGAACTCCCCAAGCGTGCGTGACTTGCCCGCCGCCGCCAGCTTCACCGCCAACTCAATCACAAATATCCCCAGGCACACATTCAGCGCATGCTTGATGAACGGATTCTCCATGTCATACGTCTGCCAGCCCACCAGCACGCCGTTGAGCACGATGACCGCGACCACAAACCCCGCGAACCACTTGGATTCCGCCAGTCGTACGATTGCATCCATGCCCACATCATGACGCGAAAACCCGCATTTTCTACAGCCGCACGGGTCCGCAATGCCGAATACCGTGCTCCATGCGCCGCGCGTTCACACTTATTGAACTTCTAGTCGTCATCGCCATCATCGCCCTCCTCATCGGCGTGCTGCTTCCCGCGTTGGGCTCCGCGCGCCTCTCCGCCCGTACCACCACCTGCGGCGCGCGACTCCAACAAATCGGCGTGGGCCTCCAGATGTACTGGAACGACTTCGACCAGCGCATGCCCCAAGCCAAAGGCCCCCTCCCGCAAGGCGGCGAGGACATCATCGGCGCGCTTTTCGGCGGCAAGAAGGGCCAACTCCCCTTCTACGGCATCGACGAAATCGGCGCCGAACGCCGCCCTCTCAACCGGTACCTCAACATGAACGCCGTCCCGCCGGACGCCGACCCGGGCATCGCCCCCATGGAAGCCTTCCGCAGCCCCGTCGACAAAGGCGCGACCAACACAGGCGTGCCCATCCCAGGCCTCGACAAAACCGATTCCATGTACGACCTCGTCGGCAGTTCCTACACACTCAACGATCACGTCGTGGGCGACGAAACCGCCGCCACGCTCGTCCCGCGAGGCGGCGGCAAAATGCCCCTCATTCGCAATCCCAGCAAAACCTGGGCGATCGGCACCCACCCCATCTACAACTTCGACAGCCCCGATGCCACCGACCGCGGCATGCAGTGGTTTGTGAACAATCAAACCCAGACCAATCTGCTTTTCGTCGATCTGCACGTCAACCTGCGCATCAAGGTCGACCCCGAACTCAGCATCAAGCGCCCCGAAAATACAGACTACACCTTCCTCCCGTAGTCACAGCCCTCCGCGCGTGCCGTTCGC
>DATGWV010000164.1:0-3897 GCA_035299305.1 Phycisphaerales bacterium
CTTCCCGCCGCCACCGCCGCGCTTGATGCCGAAACAAGGTGGCTGGGCGAACCCCTCACCGCCCCCGCTCGCAAAGACAAGCCTCTCGTCCTCGCCTTCATCGCGCCCGGGCCAGGCATCAAAGACGCCAAAGCTCTCAGCGCTCTCGCCGACAAATGGGCCATGTCCAGCGTCAACGTGATCGGCGTCTGCGATGCCTCCGCCAAGTGGGACACGTTCACCAAAGTCGCCGCCAGCAACAAACTCACCTTTGCCGCCATGCATGACAAACTCAGCGACGACGCCGCCAAGGAAAACGAAACTCCCGAAGGCAAACTCGCCCCCAAGCGAGGCAACCTCGCCGACGCTCTGGGCGTCAAGACCTTCCCAACATACATCGTCATCGACGCCGAAGGCAAAGTCCGCGCCGCCGGCGTGAAAGCCGACAAACTCGACGCCGTCATTGACGCCGTGCTCAGTGCCAGTCCCACACGGTCTTCCAAAACCAAGTAATGCGAAAGGACTCCATGCGTCCGTGTCACATGACAGCCTGCGTCGTTACAGGGATGATGCTCAGTAGCTGCGCATCTCGTCCCCCAGCGACGAGCGCTCAAACAGACGCGCGGGAATCCGCGGCGCCTTCAACTTCTCCGTATCCCGCTGTCCTCCCGTCAGGCCAGCCCTTCGCCGTCCGCGTTCTGCATAACACGTACGCCCCGGGCGAAGTCAGACCTGCCCGCATTCGCCAAGTGGTGGGGCAGCCGCTATTCGAGAAGTTTGCGGAAGATCACAACATCACCGTGACTGATGAGGAGATCGCAGAATTCAACAAGGCGATGGCCAGCCGCTCCAAGTCCGATGGTGCGTCGGGAAGTTTCCCTGCATTCATGGCGAGGCGTTTCATCACGAACTGGAAAATCGATCGCGAGCTCTACCGGCAATACGGCGGCACCGTCATCTTCCAACAGATGAACCCCGCTGAACCTGTTGGCGCGTATGCCGCATTCTTCAAAGCGAGCGAGAAGCGAGGCGACTTCGTGATCGCTGATGAACAGTTGCGCGAGGACTTCTGGGAGTACTTCGAAAAGGAACATGACTTCGTGGTTCCGCCCGAAGACATCGATTTCTCCACCCCCTGGTGGACCAAACTGGCTGCGAAGCCGTCAGTTGCCCCACGCAAATCCAAGTAACCGTGCCCACCTTCGACCGCATCATCGTCGTCGACTGGTCCGCGACCTCAGGCATCACCAAGCCCGGCCCCGACACGATTCACATCGCGTTCACGCAAGCCGACCACATCACCGTCGAGCACGCGCCCACGCGCCTCGCGTGTGAGGCCCGCATCGCCGAACTCGTCGCCGCGTCGCGCCGTGCCCTCGTCGCCTGCGACTTCGCCTTCGGCTACCCACGCATGGCAGGTTTGCCCACAGGCCGCGCCCTCTGCACCAAGCTCGCCAATCTCATTACCGAATCCCCAGCCGGCGTCAGCAATCGCTTCGCCGTCGCGGCTCAACTCAACCGCGAAATCACCGCGGCAACGGGCCATCCCGGCCCCTTCTGGGGCCGCCCCGCCAGCATCGCCGAGCCCGACTTGCCTACCACCCAGCCCGCGACACCCATCCCGCCCTATCGCGAAGTCGAACGCCTCGCCCTCACCCGCCTGCGCGAATGGGGCCGCATCCAGTCCGCCTTCAAGTGTGCCTATCCCGCCAGCGTCGGCTCGCAAACCCTCACCGGCCTCGCCTGCATCGGCCGCTTGCTCGCCGCGCCCGCCCTCGCCTCGCGCGCCGTCCTCTGGCCTTTCGAAACCAACTGGGAAGCCGCCATCGCGCCCGATGCCATCGTCTTCGCCGAAGTCTGGCCCGCCACGCAAGCCGCCCGCGTCCGCGCCGACACCAGCGACGCCGTCCGCGACGCCAAACAAGTCCGCGCCGTCGCCCAGTGGCTTCTGGAACCCCCCGCGCCTCTCGCCGCACCGCGCTTCGCCCCGAGCACGCACACAGCCTTCACCGAAGGCTGGATCCTCGGCGTTGACGCATCGCCATCAAGCTAACTCACGAGCTCACCCGCGCTGCTCAAGATCAAGCTCGGTCTTCAGCGCCTGCGCCAAGTACTCGTACTCCGCCGGCGTGTTGTACGCCTGCGCGCTCACGCGGATGATCCGCTCGTTGCTGCTCATCAGCCGCCAGATAGGCACCACAATGCGGTACTTCTCCAGCAGCACATCCTGCAGCGCATCGTCGTAGCACGTGGGCCGGCTCTTCAGGTGCTCAGGCGGCTCGGGCAGCTTCAGCGTCACCATGTTGCCCACCATCGCATCAGGCACGCACGGCTGCATGTTGTACAGGCTGCCCAGGTGGTCGCACAGAATCTTCCGCGCTTGCAGAATCATCCCGTGGTTGTGCCGCATGAGCGCAGGCCATCCGCCCGGCAGAATCGCGCCCATCGCATCAATCGCCGCGGGCAGCGTCACCATCGCCGAGTAGTCATCCGTCCCCTGATAGTCAAAATCCCGAAGAAAGAGCGCCCGCTCCGGACGCACCTTGTTGGCCCGCGCGCTCAGCGCCAGCGGCCGGAACAAGTGCTGCTTGTCAGGCCGCACATACACAAACGCGCTGCCCTTGGGCCCGCTCAGCCACTTGTGGCCGCTGCCGATGAAGTACGTCGGATTCAGCGCACGCACATCGGTGGGAATCTGCCCCGGGCTGTGCGCTCCATCCAGCAGCACATCAATCCCTCGGCTGTTCATCTCGCGGATGACCGCCCCCGCCGGCAGAATCATCGAGCTCGTGCTCGTCACATGGCTGATGACCACCAGCTTGGTCTTGCTCGTCACGCGCGACACGATCGCGTCCAGCGCAACCTGCGGACTCTCAATCGGGAACGGAATCGCGGCCTTCACCACCACGATCCCCTGCTCCACGCGCATGCGTTCCAGCTCGTTGTGCAGGCTGCCGTACTCATGGTCAGTGATGAGCACTTCATCGCCCGCCTGCAGCGGATGGGCCTTGAGAATCGTGCACATCGCGTACGTCGCGTTGCGCATCATCGCCAGGTCCGCCGGATTCACATTGATGAACCCCGCCACACGCTCGCGTGTCGCGTCCATCAGCCGCTCAAGGTCATACTTGAAGAGCCGGACCGGATCGCGCTCCATGCGTTCGCGATACGCCGCCTGAGCCCGCAGCACGCTCTTGGGCGCGCTGCCGTAACTGCCGTGATTGAGAAACGTGAGCGACGGATCCAGCGCCCACAACTGATGCACATGCCCGGGCACCGCCGAAGCCTGCTGCGCAAAGCCGATGTTGGCGATGCCAGGCGCACTCGCCGCCGCAGGCACATCCGCGCCTACCGGCCCCAGCACCTCAACGACACGTCGCAACGGCGGCACACCCGCTGGGGCCACGGGGTTTCCCGCAGTCTCCACCAAAGCAGGCGAACGGCTCAGCGACTTGTTCTCCATGCGCGGCATCGTGCCATTCCTATCGGCTCACACCCGGCGAGCGCGTGCAAAGTCCATCTTGCATTTGGAGCGTAGGGGGGAAGTGCCCGAGTGCGGAGTGCCAGAGTGCGAAGTACCCCGGAAGCGAAGAGACGAAGTACCAAAGAGACGAAGTACCGAAGGAAAGGCAATCGCGGGCCGAACCGGGCGCAAACGCCCTAGTCATGTAAACACGACAGGCTCACGGCACACTCACTGCCCGCACTCAGACACTCAGGCACTTCGTCACTTCGTCACTTTGTGACTTCCTGACCTCACCCCTCCAGCCCATTCACCTTCACACCCTTATCAATCCGCCGCATCAGCCCCATCAGCGTCTTCCCCGGCGCGAGTTCATAGACATCGCCTCCCCCCCCGGCCAGCACATTCCCCGCCAGCCACTGGCAGCTCTGGCTCCACTTCACGCTGCTCGTCAG
>DATGWV010000165.1:0-19949 GCA_035299305.1 Phycisphaerales bacterium
GTCTCGCATCAATCCAGTCACCGGAGAGGTCAACCCGTTCCACGTCGGCGGCACGCAAGGTCTTGTGCTGTTTCGCGGCGCAACGACGTTCAACGAGTATGACCTCGAACAAGGTCGATTCGTCACCATCGGCATCGCGCCGGAGTCATTGCGGCGCACGAGCGCAACCGGAGGCGAGGCGTACATGTCGTGGCAGACGGGCGACTTCGATTCGGGCAACTACCGCGTCGGCGTTGTTGTTCAGAGTGCCACCATCAACCTGACACCTTCGCCCGGTGCCGTCGTCCTTCTTGCAAGCGCCGCACTGGTCGCGACCCGACGCCGTCGGTAAGTTGTTGAAGTCTCTCAAAGGAGCACAGCATGCAGACCAAGCACATCATCGCCTTCACACTCATCGCCTGCGGGGGGACAAGTGTCGCAATCGCGCAAACGGGTCAGTACGAGCCGGCATCGAGCCGGCTGTTCTATCAGGTGTTCGACACGACCACCAACGCGTGGACGACATCAACCACTGTCACTCCCGGTTCGCGCATTGAGTGGCGCGCGCTTGTGTCATACACAGGCACCAACACGAGCGTTTTCGCGCTCGGCGGCGTGACATATCAGCCCACGCTCAGCAACATCGATAACGATGGCGCCGATGGCTCACGCGATGAGCTGGGCGAATGGCGCAGAGTCGATCCGTCGAATCCGCTGCCGCAATCCATCATTTTGACTCCGGCTGAGGGTGAATTTGGCGGCGCATTGCCGTCATATGGCCGAGTGGCATTCGGCGGCACTGCGATGAACAGCACGAACCAGAATCTGCTCACGACATTTCGGCACAGCAATGGGACTACTTCCGCGCCGCCTGGATCATGGTTCCGCGTCGCGGGTTCCGGCGCGACGACGTGGCCGACATTCCCGCTGCTGACGCCCACTGCCACCGATCTCAATAACTTGAACCGCGGCGTGAGCAGCAACCAGCAAGGCGCGGTCAATCCCATCACTGGCGCAGCCAACACAGCACACATACTGGGCACGCAGAACCTTGTCATTTTTCGCGGCGCGTTGCTCTTGAGCGACCAGCAATCGCCTCGCCAGATATCGCTCACGACCGCGCCCGGATCGCTTCCTTGGATGACCAACGGCGCTGAGGACCTGCGATATGTTCGCTGGCAAACCAGCACAACCGATAGCGGCAGCTACAACGCAGGCGTCGTGCTGGAGAGCGCGGCGATCAATGTGATTCCGTCGCCGGGCCTCATCGTCATGTTCGCGTGCGGCGGACTGGTCGCGACCCGACGCCGTCGGTGAATTGTTGTAATTTCTCATAGGAGCACAGCATGCAGACCAAGCACATCATCGCCTTCACACTCATCGCCTGCGGGGGGACAAGTGTCGCCACGGCGCAAACGGGTCAGTACGAGCCGGCATCGAGCCGGTTGTTCTATCAGGTGTTTGACACGACCACCAACGCGTGGACGACATCGACCACTGTCACTCCCGGTTCGCGCATTGAGTGGCGTGCGCTCGTTTCGTATACGGGCACCAATACCAGCGTGTCCGCGCTCGGCGGCGTGACGTATCAGCCCACGCTCAGCAACATCGATAACGACGACGCAGATGGGTCGCGCGATGAGCTGGGAGCATGGCGAGCGGCATCGTCGCCGGTCGTGCCGCCTCCTTCGTCGATACTGAGTCGCGAAGAGGGCGAGTTCGGCGGTGTGCTGCCTTCATACGGACGCGTTCAATATGGCGCGATCGCGATGAACTCGAGCTCGCTCAACACCATGACCACGTTCCGTCACGCAGGCAGTGCTGCGGGCGCGCCGGCGGGTTCGTGGTTTCGCGTGGCGGGATTGAGCGTCACGTCGTGGCCCGTGCCTGAGCTTCCCACTGCTGCAGACGCGACAGCCGCGAACCTCAACGCCATCAATCGCGGCGTGTTCAGCAGTCAACAATCCGCGGTCAACCCCATCACGCTTGCGGCAAACACGTTTCACAGTGCCGGAACACAGAATCTGGTCATCTTCCGCGGCGCTCTGATCCTGAGTGACCAAGCAGACCCTCGCGCGATTGAACTCTCTACTGCAGCGGGCACGCAGCAACGAATTGGTGCGGTTGCCGATGTTGATGACCGTCGGTACATGACGTGGCAGACTTCATCCACTGATAGTGGTTCGTGGCGCTCGGGTGTCGTGCTGGAAAGCGCGACGATCAACGTCATTCCTAGTCCTGGTTCCATCACCGCCATCGCTGTGGGCGTCGCATGTGTCGTGCGTCGCCGTCGCTCATAACGCCTCAAGAGGAGTGTGCAATGCAACGTTCCATGAAACCAGCTATCGCTCTCGCCACCTCGTTGTGCATCGTTGCCGGCTCGCACGCGCAGCTTGACGAAGCCAATGCGACACGCATCGAGTTGCAGGTCTACGACTCCGCCGCATCCGCATGGGGTTCCTCTGTGAATGCCGGCGCGGGATCACGCGTGGAGTGGCGTGTTGTCGTGTCATACACCGGCAGCAACTCCAACGTCTTCGCCTTCGGCGGCATGACGTATCAGCCGACCTTCAGCAACGCCGACAACACCAACAACGCAAACGGCATGGATCAACTCGCTCCGTGGCGCAACGGAGGCGTCCAAGGTTCAGCGGTTGCCGGCTCGATGCTCACCGCGGCCGAAGGTGCGAACGGCGGAGCCTTGCCGACCTACGGACGCGTGGTCTTTGGCGGCACGGCGATGAACTCGTCTTCACAGAACGTGCTCAGCACTTTCCGTCACGGCGGTGATGCGCCGCAGAATGCCGCACCGAGCGGCACGTGGCTGCGAATCGCAGGAAATTCGGTGACGAACTGGCCGCTCAGCGTGTTGAATACGGTTGTGGACAGCAACGCGGCGAATCTCAACAACATCAATCGCGGGGTTTTCGCCAATCAACAGGCGAGAGTCAATCCGGTCACCGGGCTGACCAACACCTTTCACGTGGGTGGCACTCAAAGCCTGGTCGTGTTTCGCGGCGCATTCATCGCGAGCGGCGACACTTCGATGCGAGATGTGACGATGTCGATCCCCCCGTACACACTGCAACGCATCGGCGCAGTCAACAGCGTGGATGACACACGGTTTGTCTCGTGGCAGACGAATGACTTTGGCGCGACCATCCGCACCGGGTTCACCATCCAAGACGCCGTGATTCGGCTGAACGTCCCAGCGCCCGGAGTGGCTGCTGTCATCTCCTGCGCGCTGCTCGTTGCAGCCCGCCGGCAACGCACCAGCTAACTTCAGGAGTGCAGCATGATCGCTCGAACGCCTCGTATCTTCGCCATCGCCGCGTGTCTGCTCATCGCGGCGGGTGCGCATGCTCAGATCAACGAACCCAACGCGGCAGTCCTGCAAGTGCAGGCATGGAATGGCAGTTCATGGAGCTCTGGGCTCGATCCATACCCGGGCATGACCATCGAGTGGCGAGTGGTGCTCTCCTACACCGGCACCAATACCAGCGTGTTCGCTCTGGGCAGCGTGCTGTATCAGCCCGTCTTCGTCAACGCGGACAATAACCCCAACGCCGACGGTGTCGATGTCATGGGTGCTTGGCGTAACGGCGGTCAGCAAGGCAATGCCATCCCCAACTCCATGCTCAGCATGGCGGAAGGATTCGATGGAAGGCCGCTCGCCTCGTACGGCCGCGTGACCTACGGGGCCACGGCGATGCAGGACTCCACCTTCAACACGTTGACCACCCACCGTCACGGCAATGGCGCACCGCAAGCCGGCGCACCGCAAGGTTCGTATCTGCGCATTGCAGGCAGTTCCGTCACCAACTGGCCCGCGCCAACGCTCGATGCTGCTGGCGCAACTGTTGACAACCTGAATGCCATCAATCGCGGCGTTCTCAGTAATCAGCAATCCGCAATCAACCCGTTCACAAACGCAATCAACACCTTTCACGTGGCGGGCACGCAAAACCTCGTGCTGTTTCGTGGCGCGTTCACGCTGAATGTGTGGCCGGAGCGTCTGGGCGGCACATTGACCATCGCACCCGGCTCACAAGCGCGCGCGGGTGGGTTGGGAAGTGCAGACGACACACGCTACATCAGTTGGCAGACCAATCTCTTCCAAGCCGGCTCATGGCGCACGGGCTTTACGGTGCAGGGCATCTCATTCATTCTCCCGAGCCCCAGCGCACTCGCGATGTGCGTGGCAGGCGGTTTCTTTGTGTTGCGCCGTCGCCGATAGTCATTGCGCACTTGGTTGTGAGGCCTCAGAAGGAACGAAACGCCGTGTGATTCGCACGGCGTTTGTCGTCGCAACTTCATCGCAAAAACTCTTCACTTTCCTGTCCGAGAACGCCCGCGTTTCCGATTAGCAACATGCCGACGCCTTTGTGATCGACGCCGCGTGTGCGGGGTCTGTCGGTGGCCTTGCAATCCGGAGACTTGCCATGCGTGTTTCACCGCTCGCCGTGTATCTCATTGCCGCGTCAACGTGCTCGCTCGCCTCGACGGCGTTCGCGCAGCTGAACGAAGCGGTTGGCGCACAACTCACCGCTCAGGTGTTCAACCCCGCGACGGGTACGTGGGGGTCGTCGCTCTCAACCTTCACGGGTTCGCGTGTCGAGTATCGCTACGTCGTGTCCTACACAGGCACCAACACCTCCGTGCTCGCGCTGGGCGGCATCACATATCAGCCCACGATGAGCAATGCCGACAATTCCGGCACAGGAACCGCAATCGATCAGATGCAGCCGTGGCGCACGGGTTCCACACCGATACTCACGCGTGCCGAGGGCGCGAACGGCGGGGCGCTCTCGAGTTACGGCCGCGTGCAGTATGGCGCGACGGCGATGACCGCAGCGCTCGGCAACGCACTCACGACCTTTCGCCACGGTGGTGGCGCGCCCGTGAATGGCGCGCCGACGGGCTCATGGCTGCGTGTGTCCGGTTCCTCGGTGACAACCTGGCCTGCGGCGACATTACCCACAGGCGCGAGCGCCACGGCTGCGGCTCTCAACAGCATCAATCGCGGCGTCATTTCAAACCAACTCAGCTCGCGCAATCCCATCACCGGCGCGTTCAACACACATTGGATGGGTGGCGTCACCAATCTTGTTGTGTTTCGTGGGGCTGTGCAGTTGAGCGATCTGCCTGGATCTGTCTCATTCTCCATCGCCGATGGCTCGCTCATGCGTCTGGGCGGTGCCGGCAGTGCGGATGATCGGCGATACATGTCCTGGCAGATTGGCATCTATGACAACGGCTCGTGGCGCGTCGGCGTGACAGTGGCACCCGCGACGGTGACGATCGTGGGAGGTTTGGTTCCGTCACCTAGCGTACCGATCATCGCTGGGATGGCACTCGCGTACGCCGCGCGTCGGCGGCGATAATCGCTGGCGGAGACAGGCGTTGACTCGCTGCGTCGCGAGTCAGGCAAAAACGAAAAACGCCGTGCTAAACAGCACGGCGTTTTGTGATGCATGCAAGTTATCGCGTCGAGCGGCTCATGCCTCTTGCGTCGCCAGTTCCTTCTCGTCCACGCGCTGGATGTTGGCACCCAGCATCCGCAGGCGATCTTCAAAGCGTTCGTAGCCGCGATCGAGGTGATAGATGCGGTTGACGATCGTGGTGCCTTCTGCTGCGAGGCCCGCGAGCACAAGCCCGGCGCTCGCGCGGAGGTCGCTGGCCATGACCGGCGCGCCCTTGAGGCTCTTGACGCCCGTAATCACAACGGTGCTTCCCACGCGAGCGATCTTCGCGCCCATGCGCAGCAGTTCCGCCACGTGCAGGAAGCGATCGGGGAAGATGCGTTCGGTTACCACGCTGTTGCCATCGGCGAGGCACAGCATTGCAACAAGCTGGGCCTGCAGGTCGGTCGGATATCCCGGGTGCGGCTGCGTCGTCACTTCCACGGGCTTGAGCACGCGCTCGCACGTCACGCGGACGCTCTTGCGCATCGGGTCGCCATCGCGCACGCCGCCTTCGCCCACACCCGCCGAGCCGGAAATCGCGGTCAGCAGGCTCTGGCGATGCCGAGCAAGGGCCGAGGCCATCGGACCGTTGTTGGGAATGCTGCCTGCACTCAGGGCCCCCACCGCCGCAACCGGCTGCACATGCACGCCAGCCATGTTGAGCACGTACGTGCTCGCGAGCAGCGCGTCCATCGGGCAGTTGTCCAGGATCAGGTCGCCGTTGGTCATCGCCGCGGCCATCATGAACGTGCCGGCTTCGATGCGGTCAGGAATCACGGTGTGATCCGCGCCGCCAAGCTGCTCGACGCCTTCGATGATGAGCCGAGGCCCGCCCGCGCCGTGAATCTTGGCACCCATCGCGTTGAGCAGGTTGGCGAGATCGACGATTTCGGGCTCGCACGCGGCTTGTTCAATGACTGTCGTGCCCTTGGCCAGCGCCGCGGCACACATGACGTTCGCCGTGCCCAGCACCGTGCTGCCGAACGCGCCGCCCAGGAAGATCGTGGTGCCGACCAAGCCGCCGCTGGGAACTTTGGCGATGATGTCGCCTTCCGTCAGCGTGATCTGTGCACCAAGAGCCCGCAAGCCGCGCAGGTGCAGGTCGACGGGACGATCACCAATCGAGCAGCCGCCCGGCAGGCTGATGCGGGCGAACCCGCGACGAGCCAGCATGGGGCCCAAAGTGCAAATGCTGGCGCGCATGGTGCGGACGATGTCGTACCGAGCGTGGCTGGCGCTGGGGTCGGTCACTTGCAGACCGATCGTGCCGCTGGTGAAGGGGGCGTCGCAGGGCTCGCCGGGGGCGTCGGTGCGCACCACGCCCAGTTCGCCCAGCAGGCGGAGCATGTTCTTGATATCCGCGAGATTGGGAACATCACGCAGGATGACGGGCTGATCCGTCAGCAGGCACACTGCCAGCATGGGCAGAGCCGCGTTCTTGCTGCCATTGATGCGAACCCGACCGTACAGGCGATGACCGCCCTCGATGACGAAAGTGTCCATCCGTTAGCCCTTCCATGAGCTAGCCGAGCACGCCCTTTATCGAGCAGGCCCGGCACAAACGTCCGTGTTATGCCGCGAGAACGCAACCGTCCTCGCGTGCGCCATTCTACATCGGACAGGACCCTTTCGCGGCTGCAAGGCCCGAAGAAACTCGCAAAGTCCGCCAACTGCCCACATATTCCCCCCAGGCGATACACACCCAGGGTTGCCGCCAATCGGCCCCCCAAACCGCTTGCAGCAGGCCGATCTCAATAGGACATTCTCGTCGTGCGTCGCCGGTTGTGTCCGGACGACGCTCTCCGCAGGGTTTCCAGTGACCTGCGACGCGAGCACACAAGGAGTCGGGTATGAAGTTCTGGAAGCAATCTTTCGGTGTCCTCGCGATGGTGCTCGCGGCGGGCACGGCCATGGGGCAGGACGCCACTTACCGAGGCGGGGCCAACGGCACCAATCAGGAGCAATTGGATCCGCACGCCGACCTGCCGGCGGTCATCACGCTGCAGGCCACCATTCGCGACGTCAAGTCGAAGAATGAAACCGGCGGCCACCCCGACTTCCAGGCCTTCGGCAGCAACCGTGCGACGACCGAACTCGTCGCCGACACGCTGGGCGAAGACGGCAAGCCCGTCCTTCGCAATGGCGGCGTGGGCAAGCGCATCGGTACCGAATGGACCGACAGCAGCGGCCGGGCAATCAACCCCGCGCACTTCAACGCCGCACGCGGTGACCGCGCCGGCTCGTACGACAGCACCAGCAACCGGCAGATCACGTCGCTGCAGAGCTTCGCGAGCTGGTACACCGATGTGCCGGGCCTGAACATCAGCCGACAGGTTGATATGGACCTTGTCCGCACGCCCAACACCAATCGCTTCGTGTTCGATTCCGCGAACCACGAGCCCTGGAAGAGCCGCGGCGGGTTCTTCCCGATCAACGGCGAGCTGTTCGGCAACTTCAGCACGTGGAACAAGAACTTCCACTTCACGACGCAGATCGAAGCCGACTTCGTGTATGACCGCGAAGGCAACCAGATCTTCACCTTCAGCGGCGACGACGACGTGTGGGTCTTCATCGATGGCAAGCTCGTCATCGACCTGGGCGGTCTGCACCCGCGTCGCGAGCAGACGATCGAACTCAATCGTCTGAGCTGGCTGGAGGACGGCGCGAAGTACCGATTCAAGATCTTCCACGCGGAACGCGCGACGAGCGAAAGCAACTTCCGCATGGAAACCACGATCCAATTCCGCGCGGTTGAGCCCCCTGTCACCAGCGCGCTGTTCGACTGATCGCTCGTTTGATTCGTTGTTCCACGCCCGGGTTGGTCGCGTTGACCGCCCGGGCGTTTTTCATTGCGCACGCAGGAACTTCATCGTCTGCCACGCTGCGCAGCTCTTCGACCACCGTCACAGCCCGCACACTCGGCATCTTCGGCACGCGTTTGCGAGTATTCACACGGTTCCGCTTGCATCGTGGCGCACCCAATCTCACATTCATCATGTCACCATCTAGTCGCATCGACGCGTCGGGGTTGGCTGACGCGATTGCAAGGAGTTTCTCTATGAAGGTCACGTCTCTCTTGACTATCAGTGTGGTCGGCCTGCTCGCTTCGGCTGCAGGCGCCCAGGTCGCCGTGTCGGGCGGGCAAAACCGAGCCGCGAGCGAAGGCAGCTCGCAGACCGTTGACGTCAACTCGCTGCCCACCACCATTCAGCTCAACGGCGTCGTCCGCGACTTCCGCGAGCGCACGGCGAGCGGCGGTCACCCCGACTTTGAACGCAGTGGCGTGAGCGGGTTCTCGCACGGCAACTACCAGGAGATCGCACAAGATCAACTGGGCGAGGATAAGAAGCCCGTCTTCCGCAGCACGGGTCTTCGCATCAACAACATGGCGAAGGACGCGTCGGGCCGGCCCATTCTGCAGAAGTCCTACATCGCCTCACGCCCGGGCGACGTCGCCCGCACGCTCGCGGGCGGCACGAACAACACGCTTGCGAGTGCCGCTTCGTTCAACCAGTGGTATCGCGACGTGCCGGGCCTGAACATCTCCAAGCAGATGCCCATCACGCTCAAGCGCGCCACGGGTAGCAATGTCTACGTCTTCGACGACAAGAACGACGACACCTTCCGCACGCGTAACGGGTTCTTCCCCATCAACAACGATCTGTTCGGCAACTCGGGCGGCGGCGGATACGCCAACACCAACTACCACTTCACCTATGAGCTCAACACCGAGTTCACGTACCAAGCCGGCGCGGGCCACCGCTTCACCTTCACGGGCGACGACGACGTCTTCGTCTTCGTGGATGGCAAGCTGGTGATCGACATCGGCGGTACGCACGGCGCCACCAGCCAGACCATCGAAATCGACCGGTTGAGCTGGCTGCGCGACGGCGAGACGTACGACCTGCGGTTCTTCTTCGCCGAACGCCACCGCACGGCGAGCAACTTCCGCATCGAGACAACACTCGTACTCCGCAACCTCGAACCTCCGCAAACCACCGCGCTCTTCGACTAAGCGCGGCCTCGATTGACGAGAGAGACAACGCCGCCCGGACCTGACGGTCCGGGCGGCGGCATTTTTTTGGTGCTGATGGAGTGGCGAAGTAACCTGTGGGGCGAAGTCGCGACAAGCGAACGACGGCTTGGGTATGCCACGTCGCTACGTCGCTGCTTCGCATCTTCCCTGTCTCACGGCAAGACGTACTCGCGACCGTTCCGCACGGTCACGCCCTCAGCGCGGAAGTACGTGATGCTGTTGCTCTGACTCGAGAACGTCGCTCGGCGAGCCCGCGCCAGCGAAGGCCTGGCGATGTCGGGCCAAGCTGCCTGTTCATAGGCCGATCGCAGCGAACGGATGTTCATGGATTCATCGCGCCAATCACTCTGCGCCAACTGCCTACCACCAGTCATCGCGAACATGTCGGCCGAGCCGAACACAACGCTGTTCGACGTTTCCTCACTCGCGACCTGCGGACCCGCCGCACGCTGCGCGACAGGCTTGGCGGCGCATCCGATAAGCCCGAGCAACAGCGCGCCCGCGCCGCAAAGCGACAACACAACTCTTGCGTTTTTCATGGCACCAGAGCCTTGTGCAACATCCGTGCCGATGCGTGCAAACTCGCGTTTCGCCGCCGTGCGTCCCGCGAAGAAGCCCACACGCGTGGCGGCGTGTTGAGCTTTCGCAACAAGCGTAGCGTCGCCGCAACACCCAACCCGCGTGATTACCCGCGAAGTGTCGCAAGCAATTCAGGCACGCCCTGGCCGCGGGTGGCGATCGTTTCCACAATCGCGCGCCGACCCGCGACGTCGCGCAGATCGCGGATGAGTTCGTTTTCACCCGGGTGATCCGCTTTGTTCGCGACAAACACGTCGGCGATTTCGAGAATCCCCGCCTTGTCCATCTGCACGGCATCGCCCATGCCGGGCGTGAGCACGACAGCGGTGACATCGACAAACGAGCGGATCTGCGTCTCGTTCTGACCCGCGCCGACGGTCTCGACAAAGACCGTGTCCACGCGTTCATCGCCTTCAAACGCTCCGCCGATGAGATCGATGATCTCAGGCAACGCGTGGTAGTCTTCGCCGCGAATGCTCAAGCTGCGGTAGTACACAGCTTCGTCAAGGTTGTTGAAGTCCACGCGCAAACGATCGCCCAAGAGCGCGCCGCCCGTGATGGGGCTCATCGGGTCAAACGCGATGACTGCGCAGCGACCGCCAAAGCCGGCCTTCTTGTCGCGACTGTTCCGCGCGAACTCGCCCACCATCTGCGCCACCAGCGTGCTCTTGCCCGCGCCGGGAGAACCCGTCACGCCAATGACTCGTGCGGGCCGACGCTTCTTCACGCCGCTGCGCAGGGGCTTGCCGTCGTGCATCAGCGAGATGTCACGCGCGAGCTGCGCCGCAGCGGTCGCGCCACTCACGCTCGCCGCCCGCTGCTTGGTTGCACCACGCACGGCTTCGACGATGTCGAGCAGTCCCGTTCCCGTCGTGAAGCATCTCGCGACGCCACTTTCAATGAGCTTGGGCAAGTCGTCTTGCGGCAAAATTCCACCCATGTACACGGGCAGATCGCTACGACCAAGCTTCTTGAGTTCATCGACGAGCTTGGGCCCCAGCACAAGATGGCTGTTGCTCATCATGCTCGCGCAGATCACGTCGCAGTCTTCGTCGCGAGCGGAAATAGCCAGACTCCGCGGCGTCTGCCACAGTCCCGAGTAAATCACGTGGACGCCGCTGTCGCGCAGCGCACGGGCGATCACCTTCACGCCCCGATCATGCCCGTCCAGACCCATCTTCCCCAGCAATACCCGCGGCCGATGCGGTAGATCGGCGCAGCGATCCTTGCGTTCAAACTCCGTGGTCGCGACATTCAGCGTGGCTTGGGGCATGGCAAATGATAAGGGCGAAAGCACGCCAACGAAGCGACTCACGCCCGACATTACAAGACATCGCGGCTACACCATCGCACGCCCTGATGTGCAAATATGGCCCCTGTTTCCAGCTGATAAGCTCATCGCCTCAGCGACTTCTCGCGAAGGAACGACATGGACAACGCCTACAGCTCAGCCCCCGCGCACCTTACGCGGCAAGCCTCGCTCTTCGCCTGGCTTGCCGCCACCAGTGTCGCGTGCCTGGTCATCGCCAACGTCATCGGCGTCAAACTTTTTTCGTATGACATGGGCGACTTCAAGGTCGAGCACACCGCCGGCATGCTCACCTTTCCCATCACTTTCCTCATTACCGATCTCATCAACGAGTACTACGGCAAGAAAGCCGCCCGCCGCGTGGCGATCATCAGCTTTGCGATGGGGATGCTCGTCTTCTTCGTCATCAAGATCGCGCAGGCGATGCCCTACCTCGACGCGCCGTTCAACGTCAGCCAGCAGGCGTTCGATCAGATTCTCGGCTCATCGACCGGCATGTATCTCGCATCGATGACCGCCTTTCTGCTGGGTTCACTCGCCGACATCACGCTCTTCGGTTGGATCAAGCGCCTCACGGGCAGCAAGTATGTCTGGCTGCGGGCAACGGGCAGCACGATCGTGAGCCAAATGCTCGACAGCTTCGTTGTGACGTATCTCGCGTTCAGCGCGTTTCGCCATATCGGTGGCGGCGCGGGCGCCGAGCCCATGCCGTTTGACGCCGTGCTGAAGACCGCCGCGACCGGCTACATCCTGAAGTTTGTCATCAGCCTCGCGCTCACGCCCGCGATTTACGCGGGTCGCTGGTCGATTCGCAGCTTCATGGGCATGCAGCCGCTGCCGCCTGAGTGAAGCTCGTACATCGCGCGCATTCTTACTTCATACCAACGACGCGCAGCAACGTCTGCACGCGATGCACCCACAAGTGCTTCTTCTCCACCAGTGCTCGCCCACGCATCGCGATCTCGGTACGCGCCTTCGTGTCCGCGAGCAAGGTCGCCACGCAATCGCGCATGTGCTGCGGCGCGTTCGCCACAAAGCCGACCGCAGCGCGCACACCGGGATTCGTGAAGTGCTCGCGCACCCACAGCCGGTCGTCAGCCACTGTCGCGCAGCCGCCGGCGAGCGAAAGCAGCAGCCGCTCGCTGAAGCCATGCACAAACTGCGTGGGATTGAGCGCGACGCACACCTTGCTTCGCCGCATCCACTTCGGCACATCGCCATACGCAACCTCGCCCACATACTCGCAGCCGGCTGGCAGCAGATCTTTCCACGCCGGGCTTCCCGCGACAGCCACGCGCAAACCCGCGAGCCCCTGCATGAGCCGCAGCCTGCGTTCGCGATTCAATTTCGCAGTGGTGTATCGAAAGACGACTGCAAGCAGCCCCCAGTGATCCGGACACGTCATCGGACTGGGCATGATGACATCAAACGCTTGCCCAAACGACAGCCACGGATATTCCAGCCGCAGCCGGACAACATCATCGCACCACGCGTGCAAAGGCTGAGGAATCTGCGCAAGCAGCCGCGCGAGTTCAGCTTCATCTGCAATTGAACCTGCGAAGAACACGTCCACGTCGCGCGATCTATCGCTATGCGATGACTCAACCTCCTGCGCCGCACACAACGCGGTGCGCGCCACGCCGTGCCACACCCGGCCATGTCGCAGATTGGGCCATCGCAGTTGCAGCAGGTGTGCATCGTCATCCGTTACGTGCACAAATCGAAAACCCGAGTGCTTCGTGAACTCCGTCATCAACCCTTTGTCGATGTTGAAGGGATGGTCCACGAGCCATTGCACAAGCGCCGTCGGGCCGCTGCGATCACCGATCCATCGCAAAATGTGATCCGCGTGCTCGGCGAAGTTAAATACAACAAAAATCGCCGGCGCGGCTTCTGTTTCGCCGCGTCGCGGTGGATTCACTGTCAATCCCGCCTCGCGCGCCGCGTCCGCAAACTCCCGGCAGAACGCCTGCAGCAGCGCGTATCGCGATTCGTACTGCTCCGGAATGAACATGAGTGGCAACGCCATGCACGCTCTATCGGCTTGCGACCCCAGCCCCCGCGAATCCGCTGGTTCGCCCGCAAAATGAGCCCGCGAGTCAGCCATCGCATTACATCACGCCGTGCGCGTGCAACAATCCGCCATGACCACCACGACCCGGACCGTTCGCGCTCCGCGCGGCAATCAACGCACGTGCGCCAGTTGGGCCATTGAAGCCGCCTATCGCATGATCCAGAACAATCTGGACCCCGAAGTGGCCGAGCGGCCCGAAGACCTGGTGGTCTACGGCGGTCGCGGCAAAGCCGCCCGCTCCTGGCCCGCGTTCGACGCCATTCTCGCTTCGCTCAAAAGCATGAAGCCCGACGAAACACTGCTCGTGCAAAGTGGCAAGCCCGTGGGCATCATCAAGACGCACGAGGACGCGCCCAAGGTGCTCATCGCCAACAGCAACATCGTGCCCGCCTGGGCCACGCAGAAGCAGTTCGATGAGTTCGAAAAAGCCGGCCTCATGATGTACGGCCAGATGACCGCAGGCAGCTGGATCTACATCGGCACACAAGGCATCCTGCAAGGCACCTACGAAACCTTCGCCGAGTGCGGACGCATGCACTTTGGTGGCGATCTGTCGGGCCGTCTGTGCGTCACCGCAGGCTGCGGCGGCATGGGCGGCGCACAGCCGCTGGCCATCACCATGGCTGGCGGCACCGGGCTCATCGCGGATGTCGATTTGGAACGTCTGCAGCGCCGCGTGAATGACCGTTACCTCGATGAACTTGTCGCACCCACGGGCAACGTCACGGCGGACATCGACCGCGCCATCGACACCGCCGTGCGTTACGCCAACAGCAAAATGGCCCTCAGCGTGGGGGTGCACTGCAACGCCATCGAACTGCTCGAACGCTTGCTCGCTCGCAAGATTCGCGTGGACGTGCTGACCGACCAGACCAGCGCGCACGATCCGCTCATCGGCTACGTGCCCATCGGCATGACCGAAGACCAGGCCAAGCTCGAGCGCCAGCGCGACCCCGACGGCTACCAGAAGCAAAGCATGGACAGCATGGCCCGCCACGTCCGCGCCATGCTCGAACTGCAGAAGCGCGGAGCCATGACCTTTGACTACGGCAACAACATCCGCCAGCGCGCCCTCGAAATGGGCGTGAAGGACGCCTTCAACTTCCCCGGCTTCGTCCCCGCCTTCATCCGCCCGCAGTTCTGCTTGGGCCGCGGCCCCTTCCGCTGGGTCGCGCTGTCCGGCGACCCGCGCGACATCTACGTCACCGACTATGAGATTCTCAAGATGTTCCCGCGCAACGCCGGCGGCTACAACGACCGGCTGCACCGCTGGATCCTCGGCTGCCACAAAAACCCCGAAGCCCTCCTCGCTGGAGACTTCGCCAAGTGCGAGCCGCGCTTCAAGTTCCAGGGCCTGCCCGCCCGCATCTGCTGGTTTGGTCTTGGCGAGCGTGACAAAGCAGGCCTGCTCTTCAACGACCTTGTCGCCAAGGGCAAGGTCAGCGCGCCCATCGTCATCGGTCGCGATCACCTCGACTGCGGCAGCGTCGCCAGCCCCAACCGCGAAACCGAAGCCATGAAAGACGGCAGCGACGCCATCAGCGACTGGGCCCTGCTCAACGCGATGGTCAACATCGCCAGCGGCAGCAGCTGGGTCAGCCTCCACCACGGCGGCGGCGTCGGCATCGGTTACAGCCAGCACGCCGGCCAAGTCATCGTCGCCGACGGCACGCAACAAGCCGCCGCCCGCCTGCAACGCGTCCTCACCAACGACCCGATGATGGGCGTCTTCCGCCACGCCGACGCGGGCTACACCGAAGCCCAGCAATGCGCCGACAATCTCAACGTCCCCGTGCCGATGCGGACGTGGTAACCCGCTCTCCGTTCTCTGCTCTCCGCTCTCCTCTCATGCATCTCCTCCTCACCACCTTCGGCCTCGGCCACATGCGCATCGCCAGCGGCACATGGGGCAGCCTGCCGCCGGTGGTGCTCGCAGGGCTGCTCTGGCTCGCGGGCATCTCTCCCGCAAGCACGCACGACTGGGGCCTGTGGGTCTTCAACGGCGTCTTCATCGCCATCCTCGTCATCTTCAGCGCCGCGTGCATTCGCTGGGGCAAACAAGCAGAAGCAAGGTGGGGCGAAGATCCCGCCGAAGTCGTCGCCGACGAAACCGCGGGCCAATGCCTGCCACTGCTCGCCCTGCCCGCCTGCGCGTTCGCCTCATGGCTCTACGCCGGCCTCACGCTCGCCGGCGCGTTCCTGCTCTTCCGCATCTTCGACATCATCAAGCCCTGGCCCGCCAACGGACTGCAAGCCAAGCCGCACGGCTGGGGCATCCTGCTCGATGACCTCATGGCCGGCATCTACGCCGCCCTCGTGCTGCAGGTGGTGGTGCGATTGACGATGTGTGGGTGAGGGGGTGGAGATTCTCAGAGAGACCAGACGAACAGACAGCCGAAATCTGAGCAGCGAGCGGCAAGGGGCAGTCAGTTCGTCAAGTGGTGCCACCCGCCCATGACGGAGGAGCATTGATTGACACATAAGTTGCGAGTTCGCATAGGTGAGATACGACAGGAAACTGGACACTACCTCACGGGTGTGATCGCCGTAGCGTGTCAAGGGCGGTGGTTTCCAGAGCGGAACTGGGACGATCTCTCGCCGGGTGTTGTCGCTTGGTGGTCACATGAACTATCTCGCTATTTTCAAAGACGTGTATCTCGATTAAGGCTGCCGTTCCTCGACGGTTCATACGGCATCGCGGTGCAACGCACGAAGACGAACGATTGCACGGTTGCGCTCTTGCCCTTGAGCATTGGTGACCCTCGTTGGAACACTCTCGGGAAGAACGGAATGGAGCTTTCGCATGCGGAACTCGCCGACTTCGCTCGCGACCTGTGCACGCAGATGCTGGTGCGTGCTTCGACTCTGAGAGACAACCGCGAAACTCGCGACGAGGTTTATCGCGTGCGATTGAACTGCATCAGGTGTCTTCAAGTGCTGGACAGGATGGAGAGCGCCAAAGTCGGCAGATCACCGCGTTCGGTTTTGCGTGCATGACAGGCAAGGCTTGTAGCACACCTTCCATAACCAAATCGGCGGGTGACACAGCTTCTTTTGGCAACGGACTGCAAGGCAGGTGGCGACGCCTCAACTAACACCCGGTGAAGTGCCACAGGCTGCCCGGCGCCGCGGGCTGCCTGTGTGTCTTTCCGTCCTCGTCGTCGTACACCCGCACACCTATACAGGGATGGAGGTGTCGGAGGAACGGCGCTTGCACACGGCGGATCAACGCCCCTTCCTCTGGCATGAGCGGCAAGCGCAAGGCCGTTGGCGGAGACAATGAGGCCGCAGGCCCGTGTGGCAATGGCGATTTGTTCGTGGAGTTGCGCCGAGCATGCAGCAACGAAGCACAGGCAGCCGCAAAGCCGACAGCCTGTGGCACGGATTCAGCTGGTTCGTCAAGTTGTGCCACCCGCCACTCACATCGACTGCAATTGCTCAATACGTCGTTCAATCAGAGCAAGCAGTCCACTGAGTTCTTGCAGCATTGCACTACGCGACTTTTCCAATACATACAACGTTGACGAGAACGGCGCCTTCATTATTCGCGTGCCGTCCGGAGCGTCTCGGAGAATCACATACAAGTCTGTCAAGACCTTATGTATGGCCTTCCACTCCACCACGCCATAATCTTCGAGCATCCATACTCTGACGGACTCGTAGGTGGATGCCATTTTGTTAAACTCAAGCAACTCTTCAACGTCGAACGATCGGTGCGCCACGTACTCCATGAACGCAAAGATGAAGACCCCTCGCCACACGATGCCGCCACCAAGCTGAACTGAACGATGTGTAGAACCCATGACGTAGTTACTCCATCACTTCGATCAGCGATCTGTGTCCAAGCGACCAAAGCTCCTTCAGGCTGGTGAGGCGGGTGGCACCACTTGCCCCGCCCCTTGTTCGGGTGCCACGGGCTGCTGGCTTTGCAGCTGCCCGTGCGGTCTTGACGGCAACATACTCCAATCACCGCGTGAGGGGAGTTGCCGCGTACTTCTCAGCCGCCCATTTCAAGTTTCCGGCGGCGTCTTACCGCCCGCATCATTCCTGATCCTCATCATCCATCTCTTCAATCCACGGCACAATCACCGCCGTCTTGCTGTACTGCTCGCCACGGTGTTGCACGCCGTCGCGGAAGATGACAAAAGCTGCAGGCGGGAATATCCACTTCACCAGATTTCGCACCAAGGCCTGCGCCAACGATGGATTGCGCAGTTCCGCGACATCATTCGCGCCGCGCACCAGTCGCACGACTTGGCAATTCGCCACAAACTTGCCGGGCGTTCTGCCAAACGCCGCTTCGCAAATGCTGCATCCAATCACGCCCACGCCCACAATCGCCAGGACCATCGCCTGACCTTGCGTGGTGCTGATGAGTTCACCCAAGCTCACCGTCAACGTCGAAAGCGGTGCACGCCCCACGATAAGTCCGCCCGCGATGACCACGATGATCAGATCAATGCTCCACGCGAGAAACCGCCGCATCGGCTCCGCCAGCGACACCCCGCCCGGCAGCATCCACGACCCATCCTCAAACGGCGGCCTGATGACGACAAGCGCGACCAGCCCCACCATCCACCCCATCATCACCGCGATGAACGTCATGTCCGACGCTTCAACCGGCCCCACCACGCTCGTCGCTCCCTGCGCGAGCAGCGAGCCCGTCGCGAGCGAAATCACGCTGATCTGGTACGGCACTTCGTTGTGCCGCTCTTCCACAGCCGTCAGCACGCGCGAGGAAATCACCATCACCGCGCCGCGATCGCCATCAACGACCACCGTCGGATCGGCTCCCACGTTCTGCACGCTGCTCAACTCGCGCCACACCGCTTTGCCACTTGCCGGCAGCACCGCGGCACGGAGCGCGATGCCATCATCACTCGGCTTTGACAACACCAGTTGCCCGCCGCCCGCAGCGACACGCAGCGCCGCGCTGTCTCGCCAATCTTCAGGCAACCCCACATCGCGCCACGTCACCACATACTCGCGCTCTTGAGACTTCGCCGCGCCCGGAGCCAGATGCGCGGGCGGCCCCATGACATTTTCACCAACAACGCGCTTGCTCACACTCGCGAGCCACAACGCCGATCCGGTGTCGCCACGCGTCAGCACGCCCACGCCGCCCGCAAACGCGAACAACTCGGCGCGCTCATTGACACCCGCATCATTCGGCAGCGCGACCTCACGCCACACATTGCCATCCATCCCCAGCAACGAGTACCGCTCAACTTTCGCCCCGCTCAGCCCGCCCGGCGCAAGCAGCGCAAACAAATCACCCGCCACACCCGCCGCACTCACCACTTCGCGCCCTGCCGGCAGATTCGCTTCGCTCTCAGGCCGCATAAAAGGTGTCGTCACCCATCGCTCGCCCGTCCACTCCGCCCGCACGCTCACCACGCGCGTCGGCTGCGCGGGCGCGGGCTCAAAGTTCTGCACGGGTTTGCCCTCAGGCGTTTCGTAAAACAGAAACAGCCGATCATCCATCGCCGCCACAGCATCGGGCGCGAGTCGCAGCGGCGCGTAGCCCAACCGGATCGCGGGCACGCCGGTTTCCGTCAACACCTCACCACCCGCAACGCCCTGGAGCACAGGCGGAATGTGGAACACCAGTACGGGCGTCGAACCTCGCGCCACCAGCCACACGTGTGTCTGACTGCGATCATGATCCGGACTGGCGACAATGACTGGCTGCGCCGCCGCACACAGCGACCACGCGAGCGTCAGCACCATCGCCCACACATGCGCGATCACTCTCACCGCGTCGCCCCCGCGTCCACATTGATGATCTGCTTCACGCCCACCGACTCAATCACCGCTTGCATGTCAAACTGCTTTTCGCGAATGCGATTGCCCGTGTTTTCCGGCTTGGACAGGAACAATTCCACAAACGTGTCGCCATCGCTTGTCGCGCCAGGCACCACCGCGCGAATGCGCCCCGGCACACGCGCCGCAACCGTTGCTTTGCCTTCAACGTCCACCGTCTTCATGCCCGTCGTCTCGGCCCACACCGCGATCTTGCCGCTTGCGTCGCGCAGCCAGACCGCGACAGGTTCATACGTCTTCGCGTCCACCAGCACCTCGCGCGTGCCCCACCGCGCCGGCGCGACGATGCGAATGTACTTGTCCCACCACGACAGTTTCGCCGTCGCGGGCATGGGCGTGACTGCTGTCAGTTCCAGCAAATCCAGCGGATGAATCGGCAGCCCCAGACTTCGCGCCTTCGCAACTGTGGCCTTCGACACCGCGCCGGTGTACGCCGTGGGCTCGTCGCCCATCGTGATGAACCAATACATGCCCCCGCCGCTGCCCAGCGTGAAGATGGTCTGCTGCACCTTGTCCATGCGCAGCGACACGCGATCAGGCTGAATGAGTTGCAGATTGCCGTCGAGCTGATCCTTCTGCCGCTGCCCCGTCAGTTTGCCCTTGTCGTCGACAATTGGCACGTCAATCACGGCGGACACAGGCGAACGCATCCGCGTGATGTCCGCCACGCGCCGGTTGTACGAG
>DATGWV010000166.1:0-30299 GCA_035299305.1 Phycisphaerales bacterium
GCCCGCCGTCGCTTCCAGTTCAGCAAGCGCTGATCGGTGTTTCGGTGGAACGGGCTTTCAGCCCGTGCACCAATACCTCATCCCACACAACACCCGCGACCTTCGCGGGTGTTTTTTTCATGAAGCGCTTCGGCGCGGAATGCGCGAGATATCACAGCAGAATCTGAAAGCCCGCCTGCCGAAAGTGATGATCGGCCGTGAGCACGTGTGTCAGCCGCCGGCGCTTGCACAACAGGAACGAGGAACAGTCGACCAGCGACCAGTTCTTGTCGGGGAACGCTGCGTATTGCCTGCACGCGGCATTCCAGTGCGTCGTCGTAAGTTGCTCGATGCGATGAAACGCCGACTCTTGCCAGATGGCCAAAGCGTGTACCGCCAGTGAGCGAGCACGAACCGCCGCCATCGCATTGAGAAACTCGGTCAACACGAGCTGGGATGTCACAAACTTCACCCGCTGCTCTCGGCAAGCTGATTCGATTCGTCGTGCCGCAACATGGGAAGTGTCCGCCGCGTTGACAAGTGCGAGCAAGCCGGAGGTATCGACGTAAATCGTCCCGGGAAGCTTCACTTGCGAACCCGCTTCTGCCGCGCCGGTGCCCGGCGTGGCGCACCGCTCGCGTAATGATCGTGGTCGAGCGACAGGTCCGCCACACTGAGATCACGGGCAAGCTCGCTGAGCATGAGACGCGGCGTAGCCGACTTGCGCACGGTCGTCTTCGAGCGAGCAGCCGGCGTCAGTCGCGAAATTTCTACACGGGTACCGTCGGGAAGCGTGAGGGCATTGTCGGGCACGACTCGCCCATTTTGGATGGTGCCGCGGAAGGTCATCCCGCCATTTTACGCACTTTCATCCTGCCATGAGTTTCGGTCGGTGCAGCACAATACCGGGCCCTGCTGGTTTGTGAGAGTCGGTTGGCAACACCCCCCTCCCGCCACCTATCATGCCCTCCTATGGCGTGGATCACCAAGAACTCAGGCGGCATGCAGATTGAGCGGCGGAGCGAGCCTTATCTGTCGCAGGCGATGAAGGACAAGCTCTCGCGCGAGGTGCTGCCTCGCTACGAGAACAAAATGGGCGCCCTCATGCCCTGCCTCCACGCCGTCCAGCACGAATACGGCTGGATTCCCCATCAGGCCATGATGGAAATCGCCGCCTTCCTCAGCATCAAGCCTGCGGACGTGATCGACACCGCGACCTTCTACGAGGAATATTGGCTCAAGCCCAAGGGCAAGTACCTCATCCAGATCTGCCGCAGCATCGCCTGCGAGTTCTGCGGCCACGAGCAGATCACCAGCGCCGTCCGCGAGAAGCTCGGCATCGAGCCGGGTGAAACCACCGACGACGGCATGTTCACCCTCATCGAGCTCGAGTGCCTCGGCAGCTGCGACACCGCCCCCGTCGCCCTCATCAACGAGAACTTGCACGAAAGGCTTACGCCCGCGCAGATCATGGGCTTGATCGACGAATACAAAGCCGGCAAGCACGACGGCCATCATCACTAATTGACGAATCACACAAACGCAACGCAGCAACTCGCCAGCCGCCTACGGGCGCACATACGGGTTGCTGCGTTTTTCTTTCGCAATCGTCGTCGATGGCCCATGCCCGGGATGAATCACCGTCGCATCAGGTAGCGTGTAGAGGTGCGCCCGAATCGACGCCGCCAGCGTGTCAAAATCGCTGCCCGGAAAGTCCGTGCGCCCGATGCTCCCCGCGAAAAGCGCGTCACCCGCGATCGCCGCGTCGCTCGCCGCGTGATACAGCGCGATCGACCCCGGACTGTGCCCCGGCGTGTGCAACACGCGCCACGCTTCGCCGCCCAGCGTGAGCGTCTGACCATGCGTCAGCAACTGCGTTGGCGCAGGCAGACTGACCGGCAGCCCAAATGCCGAACTGAGATTGAGCTCAGGATCCTCCAGCCAACGCGACTCCGCTTCATGCAGCAAAACCGGCAGCGGCCCCAGCGCCTTCTGCACATCCGCAATCCCCGCAATGTGATCCACATGCGCATGCGTCAGCACGATGGCCACCGGCGCAAGCCCGCGCTGCTTGATATACGAAACAACCGGCGCAGGCCCAAACGAAGGATCAACGATCCAACACGCCGCCGACGTCGCATGATGCACGACATACGTGTTGGTGGCAAACGGACCAAGCGCAAACGCCGAAATCGTGGCAGCCATATCCCAATGTACGTCCGCCACTCGTGCCACCGACCGCCGGCTCTGCGGCGGTCGGTGCCGATCCCCCCTCGATGCCCACCAAGAACTCGAGGGCGCAAGCCCTCGACCACCCCTTCTCCATCCTCCCTCGATGCCTTGATGCCAAATGCCTTGATGCCTTCTCAAAAATCTTCACCGACTGACCGCACTTGTGCGCCCATTCCCAGTCACTACCAAACTCCGCGCTTGCATCCCAAATCACAATCTGCGAAAATGCGCACCGGTGGCCCGTCACGGAGTCACCAAGTCACGCTGATCGGTCGTGTGGCGGCAGCCGCAACCTCGTGTCGAAGGCGACACGACTCGCAGCCCGCTCGATGACCCACCGATCACCGACTTGGAGATCACCGAACCATCCACCAGCGGTCTTGGGAAAACCTGAGGCAACCCCAATCGTCGCGGACCATGCCGCGGCATCGTGCAAAACACGATGAGTCCCAAGCCCGCCGATCCCGGTGCGCCAGCCACGCTCGCTGCAGCAATGCAGCCCAGGTCATCCCACGCACGCGGGCATTCGACAGCCGGACAACTCCACGCAAACCCCCACGCCGCAACCGCGGCGGACGACATCCCCTTGCGCTGTTCGTTCCGACAACGAAGCACGTCGCAAGTTGTGGTATTCAACCGCTCGCGCCCAACTCTCCGCGTCAGCGTTCGACTTTCTTCTCAAGCAGCTTGCCCATGCTCATGCGAAGATGCACAAATCCCGCAGCTCCGATGATGCTGATGACAAGCGCGAACACCTGCACCCACAAGTGCGCATCCATCCCGCGCGCTCGCAGCATCTCATACGCCGCTGTCACGCTGAGCGGAGCGAGCAGACCTCGCAGACCGTTGAGCGTGACGTGCGTGGCCATGTACTTGCTGGTTTCGCTCGGACGTGCGAAGTCCACATGCCCCAGATTCCACGCCAGGCTGCCGCCGCCAAAGCCAAAGCCCATCAGTCCCGCCGCGATGAAGTACCACGGCAGATCATGCGTCGCCGCTCCGATGGTGTAGAAAACGCTCGCAACCACAAACGTCCAGCTATGAATGGCACGGAAGTTGACGACATGCGTGCGATCCAAAAATCGCCGCCACACCGGAATGCCCACAAGCGTCATAAGCCCTGGAATACTCGCGGTAATCAGCACGCTGTGGAAGTAGCCCAGCCCATGATCTTCCTTCAGCGCGATGACCATCGTCGGCATCACCGTCAGATTGCCGAAGCCCAGCACGAACATCCAAAGCATGAACTGCGCGTACCACTTGTCGCGCCGGAGCACTTCCCACACGGCCAGCGGCCCGCGCCACGGCTTCATGACCTTGTCGCCGCCTTCGGCTTGTTCGTCACGCAGCAGCCGCGTTTCGTGCCGCACGCGCGTTCGTGAAAAGATGATGACGCCCAGCAAGCCGCAAGCTGCAGCCCCGGGAAGGAAGACGCGGTAAGCGTCCGGATTGAAGTCCAGCGCGCGGGCCATGGCCATGCCCACCAGCGCGGTGCAAATGACTTGAATGCTGCTGATGATGGCCACAGCCCGCATGCGCGTCTCGCGCGGGTAGTTGGCTCGCCACACGGTGGGCCGCAGCGTGATGACGCCCGACCAGCACACGCGAGAGGCCAGCACGAGCACAAGCAGTCCGATGATGCCCGGCAATCCCGTCGTGGGCAGCAGCGCGATCAGCCCGATGCATGCGACGACGATGGCGTACATCATCGTCATCAGCTTTACCTTGGGGCGGGCATGCCCCACGCTGGACCAGAAGAAGCTGAGGATGTTGGCTAGCTCGCCCATCGCCGCGAGCAGACCGACAAGCAGGTTGAGCGTGGGCCGCTCGACGCTGCTGGCGAATGCGTGCTTGGCGAAAACGCCGATGACGCCACCTTCGATGGTCGCCATCGCCAGCATGATGAACAGCGTGGCGACGATCTCGCGCGACAGGGCCGCGCGCGAGGAGGCGCGAACAGCATCGGGCACGAACCAAGAGGCCATGCGCACGGCGGGTTCTGCGATGAGTTGAAAAGGCGCGAGCGCGCCGGCGAGTCTCATGGCGGTGGGCGACGTCCAGCATCCGTGCGTCGCGTCGCGGTGCAAGCGTACGAAGTCGCGCGGAGCCAGACACTTCACAACGTGCGCGACATGGTGTTGGATGCACGCAACCGACAAGAAGGTTCAGATAATCCCGTAAAGTCGTGCATTATCAGGCCCGAACGCGACATACACACGCATGCACGGGTGATGGTGCAAACCCCGGATGTTGTTGAACTTTGCGCTGTCTGCAAAAACACTGAAAGCAAGGGCTGGCAACTTGCCGAACCGAATGGGACGTTGTACGAATGAGAGAATAGAAAAGTCTACTTGAGCTACGTTCGTTCTACCGATTGCCAGAGTCCACAGAGCTTGCACCATGACCACGCCGACCGCATCGCCCGCTTCCGTCACCCCCAGCATCGCCCCGCTCGACCAGCCTTACGTGCTGGGTACGGGTGGCGATGAGACATATCGATTGGGTTTGCAGCACCGCCTGTGGAGCGCGGCCGCGCACCAACTGTGGGAACGCGCGGGCGTGCAGCCCGGCAGCACCGTCATTGACCTTGGCTGCGGCCCGGGACACGCGACGATGGACCTCGCGCAGATCGTGCGATCAAACGGACGCGTGATCGCGGTCGATGAGTCGGCGGGATTCCTCAAGCAGGTACACGAAGCGGCGGGTGCGCGGCGCGTGAACAACGTGGAGCGCGTGCTGGGCGACGTGCAGGAACTGGGCGAGTGCCTCGAAGGCGATGAGTCGATCGATGTCGCATACGCGCGATGGGTCTTCTGCTTTGTGAATGATCCCGAAGCGGTCATCACCGGGCTCAAGCCGTTCATGAAGCGCGGCGGCAAGATCGCGATTCAGGATTACTTCAACTACGAACGCAGCCTGACGCTCGCGCCGCGCCGCGAGGCCTTCACCAAGGTCGTGCAGGCGGTCGCCGCGAGTTGGCGCAGCCGAGGCGGCGATACCGATGTGATGGGCAAGCTCCCCGGGCTTCTCGTCAAGCACGGGTTCAAGATCACGCACATGGATGTGATTCAGCGCATCGCGCGGCCCGGCACCACGATGTGGCACTGGCCTGACACGTTCTTCCACAACTTCATTCCCAAGCTCGTGCAGGGTGGGTTCATCACCGATGACGACGCAACAGCCGCGCTGCAGGCGTGGACGGAAGCGGGACGCGACCCGGCGAGCTTCATTCAACTGCCGCCTGTGTATGAGCTCATCGCTGAGAAGCTGTGATGCGAGATCGCAACGAGTGAACACGGTCGGCGGGCGAAAGCCCGCCGATTTTCATTTCGCGTTTGTTTCCGGCGGAAAACACGCGTCGTAGTCAGCTTGCACCAGCGCAAGCGTGCGACCCTGCGGATCGCCCAGTTCGCGAGCTTCGGTGAAGGCGGCGTCAAAGACCTGCTGCGCGCCGGCGACATCGCCCATGCGGAACAAGTAGACACCTTTGCCCGCGATAGCCTGCACGCGCACACGGTCGCCTGGCTGCATGTGCTGCGTGGCGTAGTCGTAACACTCGTCGATGAGCGGGCGAGCGTCCTCGAGGCGATTGATGGACATGTAGACGTCGGCAAGTTCTGTGGTGCTTCGGATCCCGCGCGAGGTGCCGTCGCCTCGGGTCTTGCGTTCAGCGGCGACAAGCTCGAGATACGCCTGTTCAGCGGTCAGCCAGTCGCTGTCATCGCGGGCACGGCGCGCGACCTCGCGCTTGACGCGAAGGGCGGTTTCGCTTTGCGACTGCGACTTCCAGTTGACCATGCTCACAGCCATGGCGAGTGCGCCGCGCGATTCTTCGTGGCGGCCCATGCGGCGATAGGTTGTCGCGAGGTGTGACCAGTTGCCCGCCATGCCGAGGCCTGGTTTCTCGCCGCGCTCGAGGCGGCGGTGCATGAGATCGAAGAAGAGATCGACGGCGAGGTCGTAGTCTTCGGTTTCGCGCACCATGACGGCGTAGTTGTTGAGCGCGGTCATGGTGCGTGCGTGCGTGCGGCCCAGTTCGTGCTCGACAAAGCAGAGCGACTCGGCGGCGTACTCGCGAGCGAGATCCCAATTACCGATGTTCTCGTTGTAGCGCCCTGCGAGGCGGAGCCATGCGCTTTGCTCGATGTGATCGGCGGGTACGAGCGAGCGGATTCTTGCCGATTCGTCAAGAAAGCTCTGCGCGCGCTGGGCGTTGGTGCTGATGATCGCGAACTCGGTGAGCATGTTCCACAGAGCGAGTTCGAGCGCGGGGTCGTTCTTGAACTCGCCCTTGCGCAGCCGTGTTTCGGTGGTGTTGAGAATCTCGGCGGGAACGATGACGCCCACGTTGCGAGACTCGCCTGCGAGGCTGCGAAGCATGTCGAGCAGGCTGTCGGCGGCCGCGCGTGCCAAGCGGGCCTGCTCGGTGGCAGTTGCTTCGCGGTCTTGCGCGAGCGCGGCGTTGCGGTTGGCGAGTTCGGTCGCCTGCTCTTGTGCGATGACGGCGGACTGAAGCTGTTCGCTGCGTGATTGCAGCTTTGCCGCCAGCGCAGTGCTGACAATGGCGAGTCCTGCAACGAGCATCAGCGAGACGGCGCCGATGCTCACGGCGGTTTTGTGCTGTCGGGCGAACGCGCGCGTTTGATAGAACAAGCGCGGCGGGTGCGCGAACACTGCCTGACCAACCAGCTTGCGGCGCATGTCGGCGGCGAAGGCGTCCATCGATTCATAGCGCTGCGCGGGCTGCTTCGCGAGGGCTTTGAGCACGATCGCATCGATCTCGGCATCGAGTGCGAAGCCGGCCGCTGCCAGACGCGAGGGTCGCGTGGGCTCACGATGCGAGATCTCGCTCAGCAGCGTGACCATATCTTCGGCGGCGAAGGGCAGCGTGCCGGTGAGCGCTTCGTAGAGCATCACGCCCAGCGAGAAGACGTCGCTGCGCGTATCGACGTCGCTCCAGCGGGCGCTGGCCTGCTCGGGCGAGGCGTACGCGGGAGTGCCGACAAAGCCCTCGGTCGCGGTCATGTTGCGGCTTTCACCCACCATGCGCGAGAGGCCGAAGTCGAGAACTTTGGGAGCGAACGTGCCGTCGTCGGCGCGTGCGATGAGCACGTTGGCGGGTTTGAGGTCGCGATGCAGCACGCCGCGGCGGTGGGCGTGCGCGATGGCGTCGGCAATGTGAGCGAACATGCGCAGCACATCGTCGCGCGTGACGTCTTTGCGGCGCGACCAGAGATTGACTTCCTGGCCTTGCACCCACTCCATCAGCAGAATGGGCTGCTCGTCGATGATGTCGTGACCCAGCAGCGTGACGATGCCGGGGTGGTTGAGTGCTGCGGTCGCTTCCATCTCGCGCTGGAATCGCAGACGGTCGCGTGATTCGGCGAAGCAACCGAGATTGAGCCGCTTGAGCGCGATCACGCGGCCCGTGCCGGGCTGCACGACTTTGTAGACAGCGCCCTGGCCGCCTCGACCCGCGACTTCGAGCACGACATACGGACCCAGCTTGCGTTGACGCGTGTGCGTGTCGCTGACGGCGTCGCGGAGCATGTGCATCCAGCGATCGTCGTCGAAACCAAATGATGATGCGAGACCTTCGGGCAAGTTGGACTTGCCTGCGCGGGGCTGGGGCGCGGGGTTGTCGCGATCATCAGGCATAGCGGTCAAGATGGATGCGGTGAGAGTTCATCTTCTTCGGCGATCTGTTCGGCGATGGCGGTTTCGAGGCGGTCGCGGACGCGTTGGCGGGCCTTCTGCACGGCGGCGTCGGTCGCGCCGAACTCCGCGGCGATGTCGGTCGTCGTGCGGCCTGCGAGAAAGGCTTCAAAGATCTGCATGGTCTGTTGTTCAACGTGGGCGCGGACGGTTTCCATCGCGCGGCGCATGTGGTGCGCCATCCACTGCTGCTCCCATTGCTGAGCAAGCTCGTCGGTCGCGGTGGGCGGGTTCCACGTCAGCACGTCGGCCATGTCGATGTCTAGACCGGTTCGGCCCGCAAGTGGACGCGACTTGTCGGACATTCTTGAAAGAATGCCGCGCGTGCAGCGATAGACGTAATCGCGGAAGCGGCCTTTCTCGCGGTCGTAGCGAAAGTTGGGCATGGCCCTGAACAGGTTGACGAGCACGGCCTGCGCGCAGTCTTCGGCGTCGGCGTGTTGCAGCCCCCTACTCAGGCAGAAGCGATAGATGAGGTCGCGGTAGCGTGACTCAAACTCGAGCCATGCGGCGGGGTCGCCACCGCTGCGAACGCGCGACAGCAGCGACGCGCGCGTGACCGCACCGTGCGGGGGTTTGTGACCGGATGGCTCGGGACGGTCGCCGGACATGCCATGAATGTAGCATTTTCGGGGGAATTGCAAGAGCATGGGGTGGTTCTCGGTCGGGGTTTGTGCGTGAGAAAGCAGAATTTCGCCGGGGCGCGTCCAGTTGCGGATGCATGTGGGCTAATCGCGGTGATCTTGCAAACTTTCGAGGAGCCTGCCATGTTCAAGCGGATGCTGGTTGCGGTCGTCGGTCTGGCGGTCAGTTCGTGCGCGCTGGCGCAGTCGGCGACGACGTTCACGTATCAGGGCGAGCTGCGCGACGGCGCGACGCCGGCGAACGGTGCGTATGACGTGCGGTTCCGGTTGTTTGACAGCGCGGCGGGGACGACGCAGCTTGGCCCCACGCTGTGCGTGGATGACGTCACAGTGGACAATGGCAAGTTCGCTGTGTTGCTCGATTTTGGCGCGCAGTTCAGTCAGCCTGGGCGATTTCTTGAGGTGGCAGTTCGTGCGGGTGCCGCAAGTACCTGTACTGATCCGGCTGGTTTTACTGCGCTTGTGCCATTGCAGCCCGTGACCAGCGCGCCGGCGGCGACATTTGCGACTTCTGCGGCCACTGCAGTCAGTGCGACGACCGCCGCGACGGCTGTGAATGCGAGCCAACTGAATGGTCAATCTGCTTCGTTCTACACCAGTGCTTCCAATCTCGCGGCCGGCACACTTGCTGATGCCAGACTTTCGACGAACGTGCCGCGCAGCAACGTTGCCAATGTGTTTACTGCCGCGAACACGTTCAGTAGCGACGTCTTCGTTGCGGGCCGGTTGGGTAGTGCGACGGCGGGCGTGACTGTCATGGCGCAGAATCAGAACGTGCTGCGTTTCACGCCGGCTGGCGTCGTGGGGTCGACGTTCAGCCCGAACATCGCTGCGGGCAGTCCCACCAACACTATCGATACCGCATCCATCGGCGCCGCCATTCTGTCGGGCGGTAACACCATCAACAGCAATCTCATCACAGGTCTCTCCAACCACGCCGTCATCGCCGGCGGCATCAACAACGCTGTGAATGCAGGCGTTGCAGGGTCCATCGCCGGCGGCAGCAGCAACACCGTTAGCGGCGCTCACAGTGCTATCGGCGGTGGCCAATCCAATATCGTCGGTAGTCAGCACAACACCATCGCCGGTGGCAACAACAACGCGACATCCAATCCGTTTAGTGCGGTGGGGGGCGGCAATGGCAATCAGGCGCGCGGGACGGCGAGCGTTGTTTCGGGCGGGCAGAGCAATGAGTCCCTCGCGTCGTTTGCCGCTGTACCCGGCGGCCAACTCAACGTAGCAGGCGGCGAGTTCTCCCTCGCCGCGGGCCGGCGCGCCAAGGTGCGTACGCCAACACAAGTCGGGGGCGGCGACACCAACGGTGATGAAGGCAGTTTCGTCTTTGCTGACAGCACTGATGCTGACTTCACTACCACCGGTGCCAATCAGTTTCTTATCCGTGCCGGTGGTGGTGTCGGGATCAACAACGCGACGCCTCTTGCGCCGCTGCATGTCAGTGCGCCTGCAGGTAGCACGCTGGGACGCCTCATCATCGCGCCGGGCATCGCGAACAGCAACAGCGAGTTGTTTCTCAGTGAGAACACGAGCACGAGCATCGGCGGCACGCTTCGATATGAGGGCGTGCTGAATCAGATTCAGTTTCTGGGGCGAGCCTCGTCGGTTGACTCTGCGCCACATATGACGATCGGGCGTGACACCGGCGATGTGGGGGTCGGCACGACGACGCCTGCTGCGAAGCTGGATGTCAACGGCACCATTCGTACAAGCGTCGGCGTTGTCTTTCCTGATGGCACAACGCAAGCAACGACGGCGCTCGACCCGGGAAAGACTGGTAGTGCATCTGGCTACCCCGCCGGCACGACAGTCGCGATCACGATCAATGGCGTGGCGTTCGCCAACGCAAAGCTGATGACGGGGTTCGTGTTTTCGCGTCCCATCGGCGGTGCCGCTGGACTTACGGAGCGTCCGGTCTTTCGTCGTCCGCGCACGAGCGACAACACGTGGTACAACTGGGTCGATCAGGGAACCGGTATTTCGGGCGTGTCCATCGTCATCACCGTGCCCAGTGGTGGCACGATGACGTACACGCTGCCTGGCGGGCGTGCGAATGGCTATCGCGTCCGCGTCGGCGATGATGGTTTGCCCTTTGAAGAGATTGAGTATGCGTTTGCTGTTTCGGGAGTCGGAACCAATCCCGCGGTGGCGGTGGGCACATTTGCGGGACTTACGCCGCCGCTTGTGTCGCCGCGACTGGGCGACGTTGCTGGTACGACGGGTGCGCTGCGTCCCGCGATCAACAACGTCATTGATGTGAACGTGACCGTCAGCGAAGGACTGCAGTTCATTGCGCCTGTTGACCCGATCTCGGGTCTTGCCAGCGGGCAACTCGGCACGGGCACATTCCGTCTGCGTGCGAACGCGCTGGCTGCTGGCCAGAACTTTGACAACTGGATGCTTGCCAACGCGTCTCGCAATGCGCGTCTGGTCGTTGATGCGGCTACTGACTTCAACGTCATCAACGACGCTGCGGCGACGGCGGTTTCGTGGGGGCTTCGCGTGTGTGATGATGGGCTGCCTGTCGAGGAGTTTGCAGCGACGGTGCCCATGAATCAGTGAATCGAAGAAATGTGAGCGAAGATGTGTCCATCACGACTTGCTTGCGATCTATTCGGCAAGGGTCCTGTTCTCGCAAGGAGCTTGGTATGTTCACTCGTTCACTCGTCACGATCATCAGTCTCGCATTGAGCGCTTCGGCACTCGCGCAGTCGGCCACCACGTTCACGTATCAGGGCGAACTGCGCGACGGCGCGACGCCGGCGAATGGCGCGTATGACGTGCGGCTTCGGTTGTTTGACAGCGCGGCGGGGACGACGCAGCTTGGTCCCACGCTGTGCGTGGACAACGTGAGCGTGGTCGATGGGCGGTTTGTGGTGAATCTGGACTTTGGGTCGCAGTTCTCCTCGCCTGGGCGGTTTCTTGAGTTGCAAGTGCGCAATGGCGCGGCGGGCGACTGCTCGAATGTGGGCGGCTTTGTTCTACTTGTGCCGCGGCAGGCAGTCACGAGTGTGCCTGCGGCGACGTTCTCTTCGACGGCGTCGCTGGCGGCGAATGCGAGTTTGCTGAACGGGCAGCCGGCGACGTTCTATTCGAGCGCGACGAACATCAACGCGGGCACGCTGGCGGACACGCGGCTGTCGGCGAATGTGCCGCGGCTGAATGCGACGAGCACGGTGTTTACCGGCGCGGTGAATGCGGCGTCGCTCGCGGGCGATGGCGTTGCGCTGACGAATTTGAACGCCGGGAACATCGCGGCGGGGACGCTCGCGGATGCGCGACTGAGCGGGAACGTGCCGAAGCTGAATGTGGCGAACGTGTTCAGCGCGAGCAACACGTTCAGCAGCACGGCGACATTTGGCGGGATTGTGAACTTCAACAATGCGACGACGTTTGACAATGCCGTGACGATGCGGGGTGTGGGTGGGCTCAATGTGCAGGAAGAATCGGGCGGCACGGGACAGTTGCGACTGCAACTGAGCAACGGCCAGCCGACTGTGCGCGTTGCGGGTCTTGGCGCTGCTTCAACGGCGGGTTTGCGTTTTGCAATGCCCGGCGCGACGACGGCGATGCACATCACGAACGCGGGTGATGTGGGGATTGGCACCGCGACTCCGGAAGGGCCGCTGCACGTGCGCGGTGGGGGCAGCATGGGGGGAATCGTGGTGACGCCTGATGTGACGGATACGCAGAGCCAGTTGGTGCTGTGTGAGAACACGAGCGCGAGCAATGGCATGCTGATGCGGTACAACGGCGTAACGAACAACATGGAGTTTCGTGGGCGGGCGGCGGATGTGGAGAGCGTTGCCCACATGACGATCAACCGCGACAGTGGAGCGTTGGTGGTGAGTCCGGCGACGGCGACGGGTGATGCGAGCGTGCAGCTTCCGCAAGATAGTGTCAATGCCGACGAAGTGCTCGACGAACCGGGGCTGGACTTTGCGTCGACCGTCACCGACGTTGTGTTGACCGACAACGTCACATCGACTTTGGAGTCCGTCGCACTGACAGCGCCCGGGCCGGGATTTGTCGTGGTTATCGCTCAGCCCACATTCGACTTTGTCAGCGTTTTCCCTGGTCCTACGACGGTGTTTGTGAACATCACAACTTCATCGACTGCGACCGCGCTGGGTGGGGTCGGTATCAGTGTGGATAGTTCGGTGACAGAGGCGACCGGGACGGTGCAGCAGGTCTTCACGGTGGGGGCTGGAACGCAAACGTATTACGTCCGCGCGCAGCCGCAGTTGAACGGCGTGACAGCGACGCGATGCCGCGTAACGGCGATGTACTTCCCAACGCGATACTGAGTTGGCGATCCAGACGGGATAGGGCGAATCGCACGCGTGGGCGTGCGTTTTTGCCTGTGCTTTCCTACTATCTCTTCCAATGCCCGCTAAGCCCGATCCCAAGTTCATTCGCAATTTCAGCATCATCGCGCACATCGACCACGGCAAGAGCACGCTGGCCGACCGGCTGCTGCAAGCCACCAACGCCGTGAGTGCGCGCGAAGCCAAGGACCAGATTCTCGACTCGATGGATATCGAGCGTGAGCGCGGCATCACCATCAAGGCCAGCGCGGTGACGGTTTTCCACCGGCACAAGGCGGGCGAGAAGAAAGACGAGCTCGAGAACGATTACGAGACGGTGGATGACGCCGGGGCGCACAAGACCAAGAAGGGCGAGAAGCCCGAGGCGCACGGTGATCTGTACATGATGAATTTCATCGACACGCCGGGGCACGTGGACTTCAACTACGAAGTGTCGCGGGCGCTCAAGGCGTGTGAGGGCGCGATTCTGGTGGTGGACTCAACGCAGGGCGTGCAGGCGCAGACGCTGGTGAACGCGTACCTGGCGGTGAATGAGAATCTGACGATCATTCCGGTCATCAACAAGATTGACTTGCCCGGCGCGAAGCCCGATGACGTGGCGATGGAAATCGAGCAGACACTGGGCTTCAAGGCGGAAGAGTGCCTGCTCGTGTCGGCGAAGAGCGGGATTGGGATTCCTGACTTGCTGGCGGCGATCTGCGAGAAGTTCCCCGCGCCACGCAAGCCCGTGACGGAGAAGCTGCGGGCGCTGATCTTTGATGCGGTGTATGACGACTACCGCGGCGTGATTGTGTACGCCCGTGTGTTTGACGGCAAGCTGAAGGTGGGCGACAAGATTCGCATGATGGGTGTGGGCACCACGTTCCAGGTGACTGATATTGGCAAGATGACACCCAAGCCCGTGCGCGTCGAAGGCGGCGAAGTGGGGCCCGGCGAGACGGCTTACATCGTTGCGGCGATTCGCTCGCTGAAAGACGTGCGCATCGGCGACACCATCACGCTGGACATGCATCCGGCGGAAGAGGCGCTCGCGGGATACCAGCCGCCCCGGCAGGTGGTGTTCTGTGATTTCTATCCCGCCACGAGCGAAGAAGGCGGCGGCAGTGACTTTGAAGAACTCCGCGACGCGGTGGAGAAGCTCTCGCTGAATGACTCGTCATTCACGTTTGCGCCGGTGCACAGCGAGGCGCTGGGCTTTGGCTATCGCTGCGGATTCCTGGGGCTGTTGCACATGGACATCATTCAGGAGCGCCTTGAGCGCGAAGGTGATGTGGAGATTGTGCAGACCGCGCCGACGGTGTCGTATCACGTGCTGGTGCGCGGCACAGACACGATGACGGGCGCGAACGGGCAGGCGCTCAAGCCGGTTGATCCGTCGAGTCCCTTCTGGCGCGAGGTGCCGGCGGGGCACCAACTGCTGGAAGTGCACAACCCGGGCGACTTGCCCAACCAGGGCAACATCGTCGAGATTCGCGAGCCGATTTGCAAGCTCGAGATCATGCTGCCCAAGGAGTACATCGGCGACATCATGAAGCTGTGTCTGGATCGCCGGGCGACGTATCAGGCGCAGAGTTTTGTGTCGGCCTCGCGCGAGACGATTCAGTTCGAGATTCCGCTGGCGGAAATCATCTACGACTTCTTCGACAAGATGAAGGGCCTGACCAGCGGGTACGGCACGATGGATTACGAAGTCATCGCGTATCGCAATGACACGCTGGTGAAGCTGGACATTCTCATCAATGGCGATCCGGTTGAGGCCCTCGCGACCATCGTGCACCGCGACCGTGCCGAGCAACGCGGGCGGCAGTTGTGCAGCAAGCTCAAGGACCAAATTCCGCGGCACCAGTTCGAGATTCCGGTGCAAGCGGCGATCGGCGGGAAGATCATCGCGCGCGAGACGATCAAGAGCTTCCGCAAGGACGTGCTTGCCAAGTGCTACGGCGGCGACATCAGCCGCAAGCGCAAACTGCTGGAAAAGCAGAAGGAAGGCAAGAAGCGGATGAAGAACGTGGGAAGCGTGACGATTCCGCAGGAGGCGTTCATGGCGGTGTTGGATCAGGGGGATTGAGACATGCGGCCATCGCGACTCGCGGCTTGGGCCGGCGTGTGTTTGAGCAGCTCGCTTCTGGCGGTTGGAGTCGTTACGTTGGTTGCATGCAAACGGCATGAGCCACCTAGTGAAACTCAATCGACGCAGAACATCGTTCCGCCGCCGGTACCGAAATCGTCGGCTGAACTTCGGAAGTCAATCGCCCTACAGCCAGAGGATGAGACGCTGAAGCGAGTTGGCGAGTTTCCCCTGTTCCCGATCATTGACTTGAAAGTGGTCGCTGATCACAAGGAGTTGTCGTTGCAGCGATCAGAACTGGAAAGCTCGCTTCGCACCACGCTAGGCGACGAGGACGTTGCAACGCTCATGAAGTACGCGTTGCCGACTGCTCGCATGACATTTGCTGATGAGACGGACATCGGGATTGGCACAAGCAAGTATGGCGGTGATGCGGATGTGCCTGACGGCTTCGAGTGGCCGTATGCCACCGCGGCCCAGTCTCGAAGTCCCGCAGGATTGCGGTATCCGTTGACATTCGTCGCCCAAATCAACTTTACGGAGGTGTCGCCGTTTCTGAGCGCTGATTCCATCTGGCCCAAAGATGGACTGCTCGTCTTCTTCTTCGACGCAGTCTGCGCGCCCGACGGTGGGTCGGCAAAGTCTCATCATGAGGGTTTCTTACTGAAGTACTTCCCGGCGGGAACACCTCTCCATCGCACAGCGGCTCCCAAGGGGCAAGCGCCGATTCCGAGCGATGCCAGTAAGTTTGTGCTGCCGCAGCGACGGCTGACGTTCGAAGCCGGTTACACGTTGTTTGATATTGAATCCGACGAAAGCGGAGCGATCACCGATCGTGAGGCTTATCTCAACTGGTATCGGGATGTCATTCGGGAAGACAAATCGCCGAAGCATCGTGTTGGTGGCTACGCCTACCCCGAGCAGTGGGATCCTCGTGAGAGCTGCCGATTCAATTCCACAGGTCAAGGCAAAGCCGACTGGGCACACGCGCCGCTTCTCGCTGAAGCCGACGGACCTTGGCGATTGGTCTTCCAGTTTGATTTTTACGATCAGGAAGATCTCGCCTGCGCATTTGGCGACACGCAGTTCTTTGTTTGCGCGAGTGAAGCCTCGATTCGATCTCGATCGTTTCAATCTGCGTGGTGGTATTGGGATCAAGATTGAGATGGTGTCCGCAGCCGCACAAGCATGAGGTAGCTTCCCATTGCGGCTGCGACGCCGACCGCATACGTCGGCAAATCCCACCAACTGAAGTGCTCCCCCAGCACCAGCCGCATGAGCGGCACATGCTGGTTGATTGTCGCTGGAATTGGCGTCAGTTGAAAGAACTCAACACCCCAGCAGATCGCCACTGCAACAAGAGCGATACGCCAAGCTGTCGCATGGGGCCGAATGACTGCCACCAGCCAGAACATCATGGTGCCGTAGAGGGCGACGCCGAGGTATTTGGCGAGGGGGCCGGTGAGGAGGCCGCGGGCGAGGAGGCCGGCGGCGATGGTGGCGGCGAGGGCTGCAAGGAGGATGAGGCGTTCACGAATCATGGGGCGTGCGAGAGAACGTACGCTCGGGGCGTCGGGCATCGAGGTGATGACGACGTACTGAGTTGTGAGGGAGGTGGTTCGTGCAGAAGTGGGAGTACACGACGTTGCTTATTGAAGCTGGCGGGTTCTTCCTGGGGTCGGGAAAGATTGATCGGCGAGAGCTCCACGAGGCGCTGAACGCGGCGGGGGCGGACGGGTGGGAGATTTGCGGGGTGGTGGATACGAACTTTTACAACGGGCAGACGCGCGATGTTGTGGTGTTGATGAAGCGGCCTGTGATGGCGTGATAGTGGGGCAGGTGAACTGGGAAAGCGCGAAAATGAAAAAACCCGCGATGGTCGCGGGTGTTTTATTTGGTTGGGGTTGTTCGCACGGGCTAAAAGCCCGTGCCACCAATGTCACTTGCTCTTCGCGAGTTTGCCTTTGCTGAAGGTGGGCATGCCGTCGCCTTTCTCGAAGAGGTCGGCGAACTTGAAGCCCTTGCGGGCCTTCCAGGCCTTGCGGTGGTAGGCGTCGCTGGCGAGGATGGGGAAGAGAGCGCTGAGCTCGCCGAAGACCATCTGCTCGTGGACGACGTCGACCTTGCCCCAGCTGCAGGCTTCGCGGAGCGTGCTGCCGCTCAGGGCGCCGTCGCGGCTGTCGGCGACGGTCATCTGCACGGCGTACTTGTGCATGCCGATGTCGCCGCGGGCCTTGCCGCCCTTGCGTTCGTTGAGGAGTTCGGCAGCGACGACGATGTCCTGCGCGAAGTTCTTGGGAACGCCGCCACCCAGCATGAGCAGGCCCGTGTCCTTGCACGCGAGCTTGATGTCAGTCAGTTCGCGGAAGTCCTTGCCGCTGTCGAAGGCGACCTGGCCGCGGCCTTCTTCGATGGCTTCGGTCTGCTGCAGGACGATGCCGAAGCCCGCGCTGCAGTCGCTGAAGGCGGGCACGAAGATGGGCACGCGCTTCTGGTAGCAGGTCTTGACGATGCTCTCGTTCTTCGCGTACTTGGCGTTGTTGGCGAGGTACGCGCCCATGGCTTCGATGAACTCGCGGCTGCTGTACGCGCCGGGCTCGAAGGCGTTGAAGATTTCGTAGGTGGCGTGGTCACACGCGCGGAGATCGTCCTCGTTGATGTAGGTGTCGTAGATGCGGTCGATCATCATGTTGCGCAGCGTCATGTCGTCGACCGGCGGAGCTTCGGGGCTGCCGGGAGCGATGTAGTGCTTGAAGCCCAGGCCTTCGAAGAAGTCCTGGTCGACGATGTTGGCGCCCGTGGAGACGATGGCATCGATCATGTTGTTTTCCAACATGGTGATGATCGCCTTCTTGAGGCCCGCGCTGATGAGCGAGCCGGCGAGCGTCAGGATAACGCCGCACTCTTTGTCCTTGAGCATCATCGAGTAGATATCAGCGGCGTTGGCCAGCGTGCGGCTGGAGTAGGCCATGTTGCGATAACTATCGATGATGACGCGGCCGTCGAACTTGGTGATGTCGACGTGCTTGATGGGTTTGCTGAGCAGTTCCTGCTTGGTCCACTTGCCGTTAGCCATGGGAAAGTTCCCTCGAATGCCGGTCCCCCCGAAGGCGAAGTGAGCGAGAAAGCGAGGCGGGGGTGACGCATCGCAACGAGGAACTTTAGCGAGGTTTTTCGCAAACGTCCCCAATCGCTTTCAGGGGCGGGGAGTGTGCCGGATATGCGGCGCAGATCGACCGCCGTTTGGCGGAATAGAGCGTCGTTTCTCCAAAGATTGATCCTGATTTGCGCGGTGTATGTGAAGTAGAGGTAGGCGAGGCCCGAAGTAACCCCCACTAACGCGGCACACATCTCGGGGGCCGCGTCCTCGACCTGGGAGTACATAGCGTGAATCTGCTCAACAACATCCGTCTCTCCAAGAAGCTCGCACTGCTGGTGGGCGTGCCCGTGCTGGGTCTGGCGTTCTTCGCCGGCACGGCGTTCACGACGCTTGAGAAGGTGCGCGTGCAGGGCCCGATCTATAACCAGATTGTGCAAGGGAAGGATTTGATCGCGGACATTCTGCCTCCCCCGGCGTACATCGTTGAAACGCACATGGAAGTGCTCGCGATGAGCGGCGCGAATGATCGTGCGGAGCTTGAGCGCATCTCGCAGCGATGCAAGCAGCTTCGCAGCGATTACAACACGCGCATTGATGTGTGGGCCAAGAGTCTGCCGGATGGCGCGATGAAGACGGAACTGCTGCAGGCTTCGCAGGAGCCGGCGCAGGCGTACTTCGCGGCGCTCGAGAACGAGTTTGTGCCGGCGCTGCTGGCGGAGAACGCGGACGAGGCTGAAAAGGTGCTGGACACCAAGCTCAAGCCGCTGTTTGCGGCGCACCGCACCGCGATTGACAACGTGGTGAAGCAGGCGAATGAGTTTGCAAGTAGCAATGAGGCGTACGCAGCGTCAACCGTGTCGGCCCGCAGCATGATTCTGTGGTCGGTCGCGAGCGCGATGGCGCTGGCGACGATCGCGCTGGGCTGGCTGATTGCACGCAACATCAGCAAGCCCGTGCTGAGCATGAGCGGTGTGGTGAATGACATGGCGACGGGCAAACTGAATCTGAGCACTCGTCTGGATGCGACGCGTCGCGACGAACTTGGCACGCTGGCGAGCGGTATCAACAACTTCACGGAGAAACTCGCGGGTCTTATCGCGAGCACGCGCGACGCCAGCACGCAGGTGATGCAGTCGAGCGGTATGCTGCAGGAAAACGCCGCGAAGATGGCGGATCAGATGGAAAGCCAGGCGGCCCGCGTGCGCGAGATCGCCAGCGCGATGACCGAGATGTCGGCTAGCGCGGCGGAAGTGGCGCAGCAGGCGGGCGAAGCCAGCAAGGCCGCCGAAGGCTCGCGCAGCATGGCGACCGAGGGTGGCAAGACCGTCGCCGCGACGGTTGACGGCATGCATGCGATTGAGCAGGCGGTGGAAAGCGGCACGCAGTGCGTCCACACGCTGGGCAAGCGCAGTGAAGCGATCGGCCAGATGATTCAGATCATCAATGACATCGCGGATCAGACCAACCTGCTCGCGCTCAACGCCGCTATCGAAGCGGCTCGCGCGGGCGAACATGGCCGCGGGTTCGCGGTCGTTGCCGATGAAGTGCGCAAGCTTGCTGATCGCACGCAGAAGGCGACGGCGGAGATCAGCCAGTCGATCTCGCAGATTCAGAATGACACCAAGGCCGCGGTGGACGCGATGGACAAGGGCGGCATGCAGGTGCGCGAAGGCGTCGCGAAGGCTGGCAAGGCCGGCAACGACCTGGAACGCATCGTCAGCAGCGCGGGCAACATGACGCAGATGGTCAACGCCATCGCGACGGCAGCTGCCGAGCAGAGCAGCACGACGGAGGAAGTCAGCCGCAGCCTGGAGCAGATTTCGACCGCGAGCAGCGAAACGCAGAAGGCCGCGGAAGAGAGTGCAGCGGGCATTCAACAGGTGGCGAGCAAGGCCACGGAGTTGAAGCGGCTGATTGAAGAGTGCGGGCTCAAGGTGTGATCGGCTGACCAATCACGACAAAGCACGAAGCCCTCACGGATCCGTGAGGGCTTCGTCTTTTGGTGTACGTCGCGACGCGGCGTTGTACTTCAGCGATCAAGTTCACCAGTAGAGATTCGCGGTGGGTTCAGTCGTGCCCAGTGTGCTGGGAATCACGCCGGGCGTGCTTGATCCGACGATCACGCCGCTGGTGCTGTTGTTCACTTTGACAATTGCGCCGTGACGAGTGCCGATCGGGAAGCTGTAGATGGCCAGGCCCGACGACAGCGGGTTGCCGAACTTGTTGCCGATGACGGTGTTGCCTGCGGCTGCGATAGAAATGCCGAAGTTGAAGTTGGAGCCCTGGTTGTTCTCGATGACGTTGCGTGTGGCACCGGCCTCGGCTTTGATGCAGACGCCGTTGGAGCCGATCGTCGTCATGTCCTTGAAGACGTTGTTGCGAACAACAGCGTCACTGCTCCACAGTTGCACGCCCGTGTTGCCTGAGTTGAACGTGCAGTTGTCGATCAAGACCCCGACGCCGAGAACCTTGATGCCCGTAGTCATCGTGGTGAAGAGAGAGTCGCTGACGGTGCTGTACGCGGATGCTTCCATGCCAACCGCGCCTGAGAGAGTGGTCGATGCAGCAAAGTTCTCGACACGCGCCCGAGTCACGTTTGCTCCCATGCCACAGCCCGTGGCGACAGAGTCCGCAAGCAAACCCTCGTTCACGTAATACCCCGTGCCGAAGTTGCTGACGGAACTCGCAGCGATGATCGTGCCGGACGTTCCGCTAAGGCCGTATCCGGCCGTGGTTGAGGTGCCAGTCGCGGTGATGCCCGATGCATCGAGAGGACCGTTCTCCACCGTGATACCAAACGCGCAGTTCAACAAGAAGAGATCGCGAGCGACGAGCTTCGTGTTGCCGGCGGAGTAGATGCCGTAGTTGCCTGCAGTGGCGAAGCCGCGGATGGTGCCATTGCGAATTGTGATGGTCTGCTCGGCGTTTTCCGTGTCTATGTCATCGCGGATGGCGCTTGAACTCGTCGCGCCCGCACCGCGACGCACCGTCATGCCGTTGAGATCAACCGTCACATCAGATGCCAAGATGCGAATACCGACTTTGTTTCCCGTCGTGGTGATGTCGCTCGTGAGGTAGTACGAGCCCGGCTGACTGATGACGAACATGGTGGTCGCGTCGCCCGGCGTGTTCACGCTGTTGATCGCGATGCGCGGCTCGACCTCTGTCATGGTTTTCATGGTCGATGTGACCGGGCCGGCGGGCGGAGTGATGGGCCCCGCGATAGCGCTGCCGGCGAGAGCGGCGAGCAGCATGGCGCAGGCAAAGCGGACCGAACGAGACGTGACGGTGTGCATGGTGAGTTCCTTGTGTGTTGAGCAGTTCTGATGGACGCCGCGCCGCATCGGGCGGCGACGACCACAATGCCAGTGCGAAATTGGTCGCTCGCGCGGCTGGAAAATTCGTGGTGGAGCGACCGCGACGTACTCGGACCATCGCTCGCGAGCGTCGGTCGCGCTATCCTCGCCGCCTATGGCACTTGTCGTCACTGGCACTATCGGAATTGACACGGTTCACACGCCCGCTGCCTCGCGCGAGCGGATCTTGGGCGGGTCGGCGGTTTACTTCGCGGCGGCGGCGAGCCACTTTGGCCCCGTGCGCCTCGTCGCGGCGGCTGGTGACGATCTGCCTGCGGCATTCCGCGAGACTATCGCCCACTTCAAGAACATCGACAGCAAAGGGCTGGAGATTCGCAGCGGCAGCAAGACGTTTGCCTGGGGCGGCAAGTATCACGAGAACATGGTGCAGCGCGAGACGATCTTCACGCACCTGGGCGTGCTGGAAGAGAAGCCGCCCACCGTGCCCGGCGCGTATGCCGACAGCGAGTTTGTCTTTCTGGGCAACACACACCCGGGCGTGCAGCAGTCGTTCCTCGCGAGCTTCCCCAAGCGCAAGCTGGTCGTCGCCGACACGATGGATCTGTGGATCAACATCGCCAAGCCCGAACTGCTTGCGCTGCTCAAGAACGTCGATGGCCTCGCGCTCAACAACGATGAAGCCGAACTGCTCACGGGCAAGAAGAACCCGGTGACGGCGGCCCGCAAGATTCTGGAACTGGGCCCCCGCTTTGTCATCGTGAAGAAGGGCGAGCACGGGTGCATTCTGGTGCACAAAGACGGCATCGCGAGCTTGCCCGCGTACCCCACGGAGAACGTCGTGGACCCCACCGGCGCGGGCGACAGCTTCGCGGGCGGCGTGATGGGTTCGCTGGCGGCGACGAGCGTCGCGCAGCACGGCAAGATCGACGCGGGCAGCTTCGAGCATGTGCGCAAGGCTCTCGTGTACGGCACCGTGACGGCGAGCTTCACCGTCGAGAGCTTCAGCCTCGACAGCCTGAAGGCGATTCATCGCAACGACATTGACAAGCGGTACGGCGAGTACGCCGCGATGGTTCGCGTGTAAGACGAGCCGCAGGTCAGACCACGATGACTTTCCATTCGGCTTTGTAGTCTGGGCCGCGCGCGTGTGAACGCAGGGTGAGCTTCCAGTCGTAGCGCTGCTCGGTTTCGGTGGGCGCGCTGGTGGGCATCGCTGAGTTTGGCGGCATAAACCACGCTGCGCCGCGGACGATGGTTTGATCGCCCAGCGTTTCGTGCTGGCCGTTGGAGAGCACGCTTTGCAGTTCGCTCCATGCTTCGCGGGTTTTGGTGTGGCGGCTTTTGCCCGCGCCGGTGGTGATGCTTTCGGTGCAGACGAGCGTGACGTCGATCGCATCGACGCGTGCGGATGACTTCACGAGTTGCTCGACGACGACGAGGAGTTTCTGGCCGCGTTGGGGCTGGGCGCTGTCGAGCATGACACGCGGCTCGCCGAATGTGCGGGCGATGTTGAAGACCCACAGGCCTCGTGCGAGGGTGACGACGGCGGTGGTGAGGCTGAGGCCGCTGAAGATGTAAAAGGCTGCGTCGCTGTCGGCATGGCGTGATGTTGAGAGGTAGTGCGCGCCGGCGATGATCGCGCCGAGGGTCCATGCGCCGCCCGTGAGCGTCATCGCGAGCCAGCGTGTGCGCAGGGAAACGCCTGCGGGCAGCAGCCAGAGTGCGGGCGAGGCCCCTTCGACGATGGTGGGCTCGCGCGTGCCGGGATTGAGCAGGAATATGAGCAGGCCGCCGCTGAAAACGCCCAAGCCGACGATGAAGAGGGTGTAGGGAGCGTGGTGATAGGCGGAGTCGAGGAAGCCTTTCTCGGGAGCGAGGCGTGAGACGAAGGCTTGTGCGGGTCCGGGTGGAAAGCGCGCGACGAATGAGGTGGCGCGGGTGCTTCCGCCAATGCTGAAGCCAGCGGCGTTGAGACGGTTGCTGAAGTAGGTCTGACCATCGACCACGTAGTTGAAGCTCACAACCGCGCGGTAGCGCTTGCGGTTTTTGCGACCGCGATACTCGCTCACGCGGCTATCGGTGATGGTGGCTTGGGTGGGCTGGGCGGAGGTGATGAGCGCGTGCTGCCACACCACGGCGGGTGTGTAGAAGAAGAGCATCCCGGCGCCGATGATCGCGATGATGAGACCGACCCAGCGCATGTGTCACTCCTCGCGTCCGTGTGGACGAGAAGATGATACCGCGGCGTGAGTGCGCGTTACGTGAAGGTGTGACGGTGCGGACGAGGTTTCAGGGGACGCATGCGCCGCCGGCGAGGACGTTGAAGAAGTCGATCACATCTTGGTCTTCGGGGAAGACGCCGTTGTTGTTGAAGTCGATGTCATTGCAGGCGGGGCAATCGGCACCGGCGAGCACGTTGAAGAAGTCGATGACGTCTTGATCTTCCGGAAAGACATCGTTGTTGTTGAAGTCGATGTCGTCGCACGCGAGGGTGGCGCAGGGGCCTCCCACGCAGCCGTGGACGAGGCCTGCGAGGCCTTGGTAGATGCCGCCAGCGGCGTTGGTGGGTCCAACGTCGATGATCTCGCCACTGTCGAAGTCGAAGCGATAGAGGCGATTGGTGCCGGCGGTGTCGCCGTCGGTGATGAAGAGCTGGCCGTTGACGAAGGCCATGCCAGCGACTGCGCCCATGGCGATGCCGGTGTTCCATGAACGCAGGATTTCGCCCGAGTCCTTGTCGACGCGCAGAAGGAGTGCGGGGCCGGGGTTGATGGGATAGCGCGTGTCGAGCAGGTACATCGTGCCAGCGCTGTCGAAGGTGAGGGCACTGATGTCGAGGTCGGTGCCGGTGCTGGGCTGGACGACTGCGCCGAGGGCGGCTGCGCCGGTGGTCTTGTCGATGGTGAAGAGGCGGGCGGTGTTGATGAGCGTGGTGACGCCCCAGAAGGAGCCATCGGCGGGGCTGAAGGCGATGTCGCCCTCGAAGACTTGGAAGATGCCGGTGGGGTCCACGCGACCAACGGCTGTCGCGGTGCCGGTGGTGGGATTGATCGTGAAGATCAGGTTCTTGCCGCCTTGGCCAGAGATGTTGTTGATGCGGCCGAATTGATCGGTGAGGCCGTAGAGGACGCCAGTCGCGGGATCGATGGCGATGCCGACGGTGTTGTTGACGTTGACGTTGCGGGGGTTGGTGGCTGCGCCGGTGGACGTGTTGACGTCGTAGAGGATGGGGTTGAGGCCTGAAGTTTGGCCGCCCGTGCGGAACATGACACCGAGGGTGACGGGCGCTTGCGCGAACGCGCTCGCGGAAACGGATGCGAACAGCAGGGCAGACAATGAACGACGCATGCAGACTCCTTTGCGAGCCGGGGAATAACACACCCCGAGCCGAAAGGGTACCACATGCGTCAAGCGTGCGCGATGAGTTGTGTTGCGGGGCGCGTCAGTCGAAGCGGCGGAGCCACCACATTGCGCCCAGGCAGGCGGCGAAGATGGTCCAAATGAGCGCGATGTTGGTGACGAAGTAGGGGTAGATGCACATGGCAAGGCCGCCGACCAGCTGTGAGGGCTGGGCTTCTTTCTTGCCGCGGATGAAGAGCGTCATGCCGACGAGGCCAATGAGCACGCCTGAGAGGAGCGACCAGGGGTTGCCGAGATCCATCGCACGTTCCTTGCGCGCACGAGTAGGCGAACGTCCCGAGACGCCCGCCTGCACTCGTTCATGACTTGGCGCGAGCGAACGTGGATCGCGCTAGGAGACATATCGACGTTACCTAGGGAAAACTCGTGTGCATCTTTAGTATTTGTGGAAACAATTGATCGAGAAAATGAACATTTTCTCCCGCGCTGCTGCGGTATGCGATGCGGTCGAGATTTCGCATGCGTGCGCTACGCTGGCACCCATGGATCGCCACTCACTGCGCTCGCTTTTTCCGGTCTTTGGCGCGACCAAGACCATCTTCCTTGATAATGCTGGCGGCAGTCAGTTGCCGGGGTGCGTCATTGATGCGATGACGAAGTATCTGACGCACAGCTACGCGAACACGGGCGGGTCGTACGCCGAGAGTGTGCAGGCGGCGGCGACGATCAAGGGCGCGCGTGATCTGGTCCGGACGTTTGTGAATGGTGACGGGCTGGGCGAGGTGATTCTGGGTTCGTCGACGACGGCGCTGGTGCATCTGGTGGCGAATGCACATGCGGATGCGATGGATGCGGCGCGGGCGGCGGGCGGGCCGGCGGAGACGCTGCGACGGAATCGCATCATCGTTTCGAGCGCGGGGCATGAAGCCAACATCGGGCCTTGGATGAGGCTGGCGGCGCGTGGCTTTGAAGTGGTGTTGTGGCCTACGGAGCGCGATAGTGATGGCAATTGGCGGCCCATGTTGAGCACGCTGCGGAAGTTGCTCAATGAGCGCACGGCACTGGTCGCGTTTCCCCAAGTTTCGAACATCCTTGGTGAGATTTGGGATGCCAAGGCGGTGTGTGACGCGGCGCACAGCGTGGGGGCGCGGGCGATGATTGATGGCGTGGCGTACGCGCCGCATCATGCGCCCGATGTGCGGGAACTGGGCGCGGACTGGTACGTCTACTCACCTTACAAGGTCTTCGGGCCGCACATGGGGGCGCTGTTTGCGACGCACGCGGCGCTGGAGCCGCTGACGGGGCCGAATCACTACTTTATTCCCAAAGGCGAGTTACCCAGAAAATGGGAAGTCGGGGGCGTCAGCCATGAGGCATGTGCGGGGCTGCTTGCACTGAGTGCATTTGCACGGCAGGTTTTGCGCAGTGATGCGACTGGGCCGATTTCGCGCGTCGAGTTGGACCGTGCGCTGGCGGTGATGGTGGAATTGGAGCGCGAGGTGCAGGAGATGTTCCTGTCGCAAATTCAGAAGAATCCGCGAGTTCAGATTGTGGGGCCGACAGGCGGCAAGCGGGTCGCGACGATCAGTTTCCTGCTGAAAGATGAAGCGAGCGATGTGTTTGCGAAGCGGGCCAACGCGGCGGGAGTGGGTGTCCGGTTTGGGCATTTCTACAGCAAGCGGCTGCTCGAAGAACTCGATATTCGTGGCGAAAATGGCATCATTCGTGCGAGTTTTGTCGGGTACAATTCCCTCGAAGATGCTGCCGCACTGTTGAAATTGCTGACGTGATCGGGGCGGTTGGCCTCGTACGTGTGTCGTCCAAAGAAGATTTTCCACAGAATCCTCCGCTGTTGTTCAAAGGTGTGGTATACTGAAACAGACGTCGGGCCTCGACGTTCCCCCTGACGGCAACATGAAGTGTCACCGTGCGACGGCTTTCGTCGCCACGGTCCCTCTCGCATACTGGCGCGGGCGGGCGGACGCTTGGAGCACCCCCTCTCCTGGCAACGCTCGCGCCGGTTTTTTCTTTTTTGGAATGAGCATTTTGGCGGTGCGGATTCGCGTTGTTTTCCTGTACTCTCCTTGCCGGGCTGGGCTTGCATGCGCGATGGGCGCGTGGCGATGAAGAAGGCACACGCGGGGGCGATGTGCGGTGACGAGACCAGAGAGTTGCGATGGCAGGATCGAGTTCATCCAGCAAGCAGGCACGGCGCGTGAGCGTGGTGGGATCGACGCGTGGGCTGCGAATCGCGCTGATAGCGGGTGTTGCGGCGAACGTGGTGCTGGCGGCGATGCTGCTGACGCACACGTTTCTGGTTGAACCGGAGGCGGAGATATCGCTGCACATGCGGCTGATTGCGGTGAGCGTGCTTGCGCTGGCGATGAGCATGCTGATTGCGGTGGTGGCGTGGCGGTACGTGCATCGCGAGGACGCGGCACGGCGGATTGAAGAAGCGGAGAAGCTGTTTCGCGTGCGCGCGGATGACTCGCCGCTCATGCTGTGGATGACGGACGCGGACAACAAGTGCATTTTCGCGAACCGCGCGTGGCAGCGGTTTGTCGGTCAGTCCGAGGCGGAGATTCTGGGCGATGGGTGGGTGACGCCGATTCATCCTGATGAAGCTGCGATGGCGCACAAGGATTTTGAAGAGCGCACAGCGAAGCGCGAGCCGGTGTCGATTGAGTATCGCGTGAAGCGACATGACGGCGTGTATCGGTGGATTCTCGATGCGGGATATCCGCGGTACAACATGACGACCGGCGAGTATGAGGGTTACTCGGGCGGGTGCATTGATGTGACGGAGCGACGGCTGGCGACGGATGAACTGCGCCAGTGGTTTGTCGCGATGGAACAGTCGATGGACGGCGTCGCGCGGCTGGATACGCAAGGGCGGTATGAGCTGGTGAGCCAGCAGTATGCGAAGTATGTCGGCCGCACGGTGGACAATTTGATTGGCACGGTTTGGAATGTGACGGTACATCCGGATGACATGCCGCACTTGCGAGCGGCGTACGACGCGATGGTGCGGACGGGGCGCGTGGAGGCAGAGGCGCGGGGCGTGCGTGGTGACGGGAGCGTGTTCTTCAAGCGTGTGGCGATGGTGGCGCGGCGCGACGCGGGCGGCGCGTTGCTGGGGCACTACTGCTTCATGAAGGACATTACGCTGGAGCGCGAGCGCGAGGAGCAGGCGAGCGCGACGGGGCGCAAGCTCGAGGCGCTCACGGTGTCGGCGCCTGTGCCGATTTTTCACATGCTGCCTGATGGCACGTGCACGTATGTCAATCCGCAGTGGGCACGGGTGACGGGGTATGCGGTCGAGCGTGCCAATGGTCATGGCTGGGTGGACACGGTGCATGCTGAGGATCGCGAGGCGGTGCTGAAGGCGTGGAATCGGGCGGTGCAATCGGGGCAGGACTTTGAGCAGCTTGCGCGGTTGGTGCGGCCCAGCGGCGAGGTGCGATGGATCATCGCGCGTGCGACGGCGGTGGCGGACGGACGCGGCGGGCGTGAGTACATCGGGACGCTGGTGGATTTCACGGATGTGAAGGAAGCGGAGCTATCACTGCGTGAGAGTCTGCGCACGCAGCAGCAACTGCTGGCGCGCGAGGCGGGGCTGCGGCGCGAGCTGGATCATCGCGTGCGGAACAACCTGGCGGGGCTCTTGGGGCTCGTGCATGTATACAAGCAGCGAGGCTTGCCGGCGAAGGACCTGGCGAGTGTGATTGAGGGGAAGATCCTCGTGCTGAAGGAAGTGCACGAACTGCTGGCTGGCACGGCGGGGCAGCCGGTGGGCATTGCGGACATTGTTTCGCGGCTGGTGACACGGATTGCGCCGGCGGGACGGTCGTCGCACATTCGATTCGCCGGCCCGAGAGTGACGCTGAGCGGCATGCAAGCGGGGGCGATGGCGATGATCGTGCAGGAGTTGCTGACCAACAGCATCAAGCATGGGGCGATGAGCGTGGATGAGGGACATATTGCGATCACGTGGTCGCTGGCGAGTGAGACGCCTGATCGATTGTTTTTTGATTGGGTGGAGATGCCGCTGCTGGAGCAGCCGCGTGTGAGTGAGCAGCCGAGGGAGTCTGGCATTGGGTTGACGATTGTGGAGGGGCTGGCGCGGGCGGAACTGCGGGGCGAGTGCAGTTATGGTCCGCGGTTGGATGGAGTGGACCGCGCGTGGACGGTGTCGATTGAAGCCAATCTGGAGCCGAGTGATCGGCCGCAGGCGGTGTGGCAGCAGGAAGCGAAATCGACGCACGCGTGAAGTTGAGTGAAATTGCAGGAAGGGAGCGGGGCGCACGTGAGTGAGATGCACGGCGGGTCAGGATGAGTTTTCAGCACGAACGAGCAAGCACATGAGCCCACCGACGACGACCAAGCAAACGCGACTGCAGACACCGGCTGATTGGGAGGCGTTCTCGCCCAATCCGAAGCCTTCGAGCGTTTTGTTGGCGGATGATGAGCATCTGGTGTCGCTGGCGATGACGCATGCGCTGGCGAGCGCGGGGTATGTGACGGTGGGGCCGGCGGTGGACGGGGAGCAAGCGGTGCACTTGGCGCGCCAGGCGATGCCGGACATTGCGGTGATGGATATTCGCATGCCCAAGCGCGGCGGGATTTCGGCGGCGAAGGAGCTGTTTCGTGACCTGCTGATTCCGGTGGTGATCGTGTCGGCGTATTCGGACATGGAGCAGGTGCAGGCGGCGAGTGAAGTGGGGGTGTTTGGATATCTGGTGAAGCCGGTGACGCCTGATCAGTTGCGGGCGGCGATTGAGGTGGCGTGGGCGAGCTATTTGCGATACATCAATGAGCGCAAGTCCACGGAAGATTTGCGCAAGCGGCTGGAGGATCGGCGCGTGATTGAGCAGGCGAAGTGGCTCATGGTGTCGAAGCGCGGGATGACGGAGCCGGTGGCGATGCAGGTGCTGCGGCAGGCGGCGCGGGACACCCGCCGAAGCATGGTGGAGGTGGCGGCGAGCATGATTGCAGAGCTGTCGGCGACGGACGGGTCGTGAGGCGGGGCCAGTGAACGTCTGGGGGCGGGCGGCGAATAATCAGACGTGACGCGGATCGTGCTGTCATTGGTGCTGCTGCTGCAGGCGCTGGGTGCGCCGTGGCTGTCGCTGCATCAGCGCGATGCCACGCTGGAAGCGGTGGCGAAGCACATCGAGAGCGAAACTTGCTGCTGCTGTGAAGCGTGTGATTGCGGGTGTGACGCGTGCCCGATGACGGAATCGCTGCCTGTGCGCAGCGGTGGGTGCCGATGTGTCAGCGTGACGCAGACGCCAGTGGCGGTTGTGATGCATGCCGAGCGCAAGCGCGATCCACCGGCGCGGCGCGAGATGGCGAAGTCGCGCGGGCCTGCGGCGTTTGTGGCGCGGGTTGCGCTGCATGAAGACGGATGCATGCGGGGTGTGATGGCGCGTGGTGGGATTGCGCAGCGGCCGATCGCGTCGTGCGCGTGGACGGGGAAGCGAACAACATAAGCCGGGGAGTTCCGCGCGCGTGATGCGTGCGGGCTTGTCGTGACGGGCG
>DATGWV010000167.1:0-3653 GCA_035299305.1 Phycisphaerales bacterium
GGTCGGCACAGCGGCGCGATCACGGGCGACGGCGTTGTAGAGATTGAGAAGACCAAGCCGTACGAGTTTGGGGATAGCGCGACGAATGTTGACGTGGTGGGAAGCGTGCTGAACGCGAGTGCCCGGCATGCACAACGCGAAGGCAACGAGCCGTGGCGGGCGTCACTCGATGACCTCCAGATTCACCTCACGCGCAACAACCCCAAGTGCGCGACCATGGTGCTCATGGATATGTCGGGAAGCATGCGCTACGACGGCCAGTACATTCACTGCAAACGCATGGCTCTCGCGCTTGATGGACTCATCCGCACGGAGTATCCCGGCGATTACGTCGGTTTCGTTGAGATGTACAGCCTCGCGAAAGTGCGACATATCAGCGAAGTTCCATCACTCTTGCCCAAGCCGGTGAGTATCCACGCCCCGCGCGTACGACTCAAAGCGGATATGAGCAATCCGCGCATGAGCGAGATGCAACTGCCCCAGCACTTCACCAACATCCAGCACGCGCTGCAACTCTCGCGACAGGTGCTCAGCGGTCAGGACACGCCTAATCGGCAGATTATGCTGATTACTGATGGACTGCCCACAGCGCACTTTGAGGGCAAGGATCTGTACTTCCTGTATCCGCCCGACCCGCTGACTGAACAGGCGACGATGCGCGAAGCCATGCTCTGCAAACGTGCGGGCATCACAATCAACATTTTCCTGTTGCCCAGTTGGAGCCAGTCGAGCGAGGACATTCAGTTCGCGCATCGCCTTGCCGAAACCACGCAAGGTCGTGTCTTCTTCACGGGCGGACGCGACTTGGATCGCTACGTGGTGTGGGATTACGTCAAGCAACGCCGGCGTGTCATCGGATGATGCAACTCACGCAACGCCCCACTGCTCACGCATCTTCCGCAGCCGCTCCAGCACACCTTCGGTGCTGAGCTTTGTCGCTTCGCGCTCTACAACGAGCGGAAACGACAGGGGCGTGAAGCGAGTGGTTTCGGCGAACACCAACTTCGATGTTTGCAGCCGAGCCATGCACCTGCCAAGCCGCGATCCTTCGAAATGCCGGTCGAGCACTTCACGCCGCGCTTGTTCGAGCAGCATGTTACTGGGATCAAACTGCGTCAGCACATCGAAGATGAGCGTGCTACTCGCTTGTACGTGCTTGCCCGTCTTCTTCGCACCCGGCACGTTCTGCAAAACAAGCCCCGAGACGCGGGCGATCTCACGAAATGCCACTTTCGCAAGCTGACTCATGTTGACACTCGCCGCAGCATCATCAGCAAGGCCTTCTCGGCTGAAAAGGTCAGTGTGGAAGAGCTCGCGAAAGGGATATGAGTCCGCGCTCAGCACCTCAAGGCCATAGTCGTTCACAGAAATCGAAAAGCTGCCAGACCTTCGTCGCGCCAGTCTTAGCGCCAGAATCGCCGCGAGTCCGGCGTGAACCAGTCGGCCTTCAAACGGAAAGACGAACAAGTGCGACCCCTCGCGCGAGGTTGTCGTCTCGACGAGCAGCTCATCATGCAGCGGGATACGCGAGAATCGCAACTGAGTCGTCGCGAGTTGGCGTGCGGCGATCAACTCCGCTGGCGCATCATCCGGCACGCCGATGCGCAACTGCTCAAGCGCGTCACGCATCCCCGCGGCAAGACTCTCGCTGATGGGCAGCTTGGTACCGGCCCAAATAGGCGTGGTTGCAACGCTCCCTGAGGCTGGTCGCACGTAGACAACGCAGTCGCGAATCTCGATGAACTGCAGTGTTTTGCCAGCGAACACGAATCGTTGTCCGCTCCGCAGGTTCGTAATGAAGTTCTCGTCGATCGTGCCGAGCTTGCGACCGGTGTTGTAGACGATGTCAAGCGTGCCGTCGGCGACAATCGTGCCAACATTCATGCGGTGCATCTGGGCGATGCGCTTACTCAGCACCCGGCACACGCCGTCTTCACAACGTGTGATACGCCGAAACTGCGGATACGCGTGCAGCACGCCGCCTTCACACACCAGTTGCATGGCCCAGTCAAACTCGGTGCGACTGAGGTCGCGGTAGCTCCATGCCGTGCGGACCTGCTCGTACATCGCATCTTCGCGAAATCCGCCGCCCAGCGCACACGTGACAAGATGCTGCGCCAGCACATCGAGCGGCGCGGCCATCGCATATCGCGGCTCAACCTCGCCAGCCGCGATAGATCGTCGCGCTGACGCGATTTCAACGAGTTCAAGATGATGCGTCGGCACGCACGCGATTTCACACTCCGCGTTAGGACGATGGCTTGCACGACCCGCGCGCTGAATCACGCGGGCCACGCCTTTCGGCGAACCGATTTGGATGACCTTCTCAATCGGCGAAAAGTCGACGCCCAGATCGAGACTGCTCGTCGCCACAACGATGCGAATATCGCCCGTTTTCAGCCCCGCTTCAACGCGTTCGCGTTCCTCGCGATCCAAGCTGCCATGATGCAGCGCCATCCGCGAAGTCCACTCGGGCTTGTGAAACGTGATCGCCGCAAACCAGCGCTCCGACTGTGAGCGCGTATTGACAAACACGATCGTCGGCGTGTCGAGCGAGAGTTCGCGCAACACATCGGGCAGCATGTTGAGCCCCAGATGCCCCGCCCATGGCAGTCGCGCGAGATCATCCGGAATGATCGCTCGCACGTTGATGTCACGCGTCATGTCGCCGCGGACTGTGACGGCGTGCTTCTCCCGCACGCCCGTCAGCGTGCGCAGTGCTTCGTCGCTGTTGGGCAACGTCGCTGACATGCCCCACGTTCGCACATCCGGTGCGAACTCGCGAACGCGCGACATGCACAGTTCCAGCAACGTGCCGCGTTTGCTCACCAGCAGATCGTGCCACTCGTCCACGATCGCGCATTGCAAACTTGCGAATAAATCCTTTGCATCATCGCGTGTCAGCAGCAACGCAAGACTCTCGGGCGTCGTCACCAGCACATCCGGCATGCGGGTGCGCTGGCGAGCGCGCGTCGCGCTACTCGTGTCGCCCGTTCGGCTCTCGACGCGGAAGGGCAACTGCATCTCATCAATCGGCTTTCGCAGCGCGAGTTCGATGTCGCGTGTGACGGCGCGCAAAGGCGTGACATACAGCACGCGCAATCGCGAGGCGTCCAAAGGCGAGGTCGTTGACTCTTCCATGAGCCGCATGAGCGGCCCGAGAAACGCCGCGTAGGTCTTGCCGCTGCCAGTCGGCACCTGAATCAGGCCACTCTTGCCCTCCGCGTACGCGTTCCACGCATCACGCTGAAACTGCCAAGGTGTCCATCCATGTGCCGCGAACCACGCATCCACCCGCGCGCGTGGCGACCCTGCGACGGGCGCAGTCTGTGCCTTCCTTGCGATGCGTGCGGGCTTGCGAGCCATACCCACGATGATTGGGACGCTTTCGGTCGGGGACCAACCCGCGCGGACAGCATCTGGAATCCCGGCGATGCCGAAACGTGTGAGTGCTCGACGTCTCGCCAGTTCTCGCAGTTTCACTCGTCCATGCCGCAGCCACGTGCGCGATGGCAGGCATCCTGTGGCTGGTGCAACTCGTCGTCTATCCCGCGTTCTCGCTCGTCGCACCGAGCGACCTGTCTCGCTACGCATCGGCGCACGCAACACGCATCACGTTCATTGTCGGCCCGCTGATGCTCGCTGAGGTGGCC